>NZ_JAIHOM010000164.1 GCF_026130165.1 Spirulina subsalsa FACHB-351
CTTTACCAGATGCCTTGCAAAGCGCAAGAGCATCATTCCAGACCACACGAACACAACCAAACAATTGAGCTAATCTCTTTTGTTGTTGGTCTGTCGGGTAAAATCTGTATTGATATCTAGCTTTCATTGCTTGTGCTAAGATGGGTCTGTATATCTATTGTATATTGGTCTGCTTGAAATGACAAGCAATCTACGCAGGGAAAGGCATAGTGTTTCTAACCTAAAAGTACATAGTGCTTAAACAGTACATCCAAAACCCAGAAAAGCCGCCCTAGAAGGGCGGGGTTTTAAACCCATTTTTCTGATAAAAACACCCTAAACCTTTGCCGGATTCCCAACTTCATCCAACTCAAAACAAAAATTCTCAATCACCGGATTGGCCAACACCTGATCACACATTTGTTCTAGCTGATCCTTTGCGCTGACCTCATTTTCTGCACTCAGGCTCACCTCAATATACTTGCCAATTCTCACCTGTTCCACGGTGGTATAGCCTAACTGTTCTAGTCCAGACTTCACTGCAACCCCGGCCGGATCCAACACAGACGGGCGAAGTGTCACATAGATACGCGCTTTATAGTTAATCGCCATGATTTTCGGAAAAAGTGACAGATTCCATCATATCTCAGGTCTTAAGGCAGGGGAAACCGACAAACGTTAAGATTTAAGGAAGTTGCGGTCTTCAGCTACACTGAGGGTGAACAACATCGCAATTTTATTTTTTGGCTGACCCCCCAGACAAGACCTCTATGAAAACGCGGACTCGTTCTCAAGAACGGATTTTAAACTTACTTAAAACCATCAACACCTCCCTTTCTGCTCAAGAGATGTATCTAGAATTGCGTAAAAGCAAGCAGAATATGGGACTCGCCACCGTTTACCGTTCTCTCGAAGCCCTGAAACTAGAGGGGTTAGTACAAGTCCGCACCTTAGCCACGGGGGAATCTCTGTATAGCTTAGTACAGAAAGACCAGCATCACCTGACTTGTCTCAATTGTGGTCGTTCCATTGCGATCGCAGAATGTCCCGTCCACGAACTAGAACACCAACTCCAAACCTCCCACCAGTTCAAAGTCTACTACCACACCCTCGAATTTTTTGGTCTCTGTCAACAGTGCCAAGCCATAGAAAACGTATCCTCCCCCTCCCCATCCTAAAACCCAGCTTCATCAAAACTTAAAGATCCGCCCTGCGCCTTCCTGCGCCTTCCTTCTCTCTCCATCGGGGAGGGGGGCATAGGATCTGAGTTTCCCTGTGACTCATTCATGCAGAAACCACCCCCCTCTTTTTGCGACAATTGGCTGATTTAATCTCAACATTTAGCGGATTAATTAATAGAAACTCTGCCTGTTCTTTGAACCCTTAATTTTAGGGACTTCACCTCCTCCTCTACCTCACCCATTCCGCACTCTCCGTAAAAGCCACATTTTCTAATAATTTGATATCCGTATTTATACAGAAAATTCAGTATTATCCCCTAACAAATCTCCCCTAAAATATTAGTCATTTTTGGAAGAATAAACTTTTGTAACAATCGGGAACTTTTTTTGTAAAGCTTAGAACAAGTTTTTATTTTCCTATTGTCATGCCCTAATTCTAACGTTAAGGTTGAACTATGAACAACGAAAGGGCGTATCTACAAAACACAAAGTACGCATACTTCAACAGGGGGAACGACAATGAAAACGAATCTGGTTAAAACATTATTTGGTACCGCTTTAGCCACCGCTTGCGCCTGTGCAATGGCAGTACCTGTCCAAGCTGGAACCCTTTGGAATTATTCTTGGGACTCCTTTAAAGATGGTTCAGGAGACTTAACTCAAAATGGTGGCACAGGCGGACATGGGGTCGGTCTCAAAAGCAACTTTGAAATGTTTGGCATGGCCTATGTTGAAGACTTAGTGAACGACACCGTGACCTTTGCCTTTAACTCCAATATCCACCTTGACGGCTGGAAATATAACGGCGTACAAAACGGAACCATTGCTTGGGGTGACTTATTCCTGAACTTGAATCCTGACAAAACCTTTGAACAAGTTAAAGGGACTTCTGATTTATTGGCTATCCGTTTCTCATCTAAAAATGACTCTGGTGTGACCGGAGGAGAAACCGGAATTTTCTCAGGTGTCACCACGAAAAACGTCACTTCAACAAACTCTGGTTACAGCAGCTATAACCAGTACAATAAGTATGTAACGGATAAAAAGGGGACTGTTGAGTTAATTGACGGGATGACCCTAGCAGAAAGCCAAGCTTACTTAGGCACTCATGGTCATAGCGTCATCAACACCTATCAAGAGAAACTCGGCAACATTACCCTCCTAGACGTTGCTCAACTCTCTACATTAGGGTTGGACTTCTCCGCACAAGCTGCTAAAGATGGCTTAGGCACAGTATTAGGAACTCAAACCTTTGGTTTCAGCTTTGCCCGTTCCTTACTGCCTCAAGGGGAATTATCTTGGATTGCTCATGTGTTGGCCGAATGCGCCAATGATACGATGGGCATGATGGGAACCTTTGCTGATAATACCCCCGTCGAGCCTGAAGCTGTTCCCGAACCCGCTTCTTTACTAGGATTAACCTTGGGTGCTGCGGCCCTCGTAGGTGCAAAACGCCGCCAACAAACCGCCTAGTTTGAGTTGAGTTAGATTTTTGGTTTCTTCCTGAGTAGAGGGTTTTTGCCCTCAATTAATATCCCCCCTGTTTTTAGCGACTAGGGAGGATATTTTGTTCTTGATGGGTTTCAACCCGTCGCGTTCGACAGCCCTTGAGTGAACTACTCCACCCTGCCGTTGGCGAGGATGGGGCTTCCTGATTCAAATTAAAGGGCTAACTCTCACTCTTTATTTTTAGGTTTGCCTTTCACCAAGAACCCTAACAGGGCTAAAGAGAATAAAGAAATCCCCATGGGTTCAGGAACTTTTTCTCCTGACAATTTAAGTTGATAGGCTAATTCCGAGTTCACGGGAATTGCACAGTCTTTCCAACTCATAACCGATTGACCCGTTAGAGTAAAACTGCCCACAATATCAGAAATGTGTAGATATTTGGGTGTTGTATCGCAATTTTGACCCCAACGACAACCTTGGTTAAATGTCCAGCCTAAGCGGCCGCTACCCTGTTCATCGGTTAGGGACAGACCCATGAGTGCCATGCGGCTATCATATTCATAAGCAACAGTCCGAATGAGTAAATCGGAAAAACTACTCACCCCCAAATTGGTTTTAGACAGTTCCACATCACCCACAATATAGGTTAAGGTTTTGGCAACACTATCAAAGGTCAGGGAAAAATCTACCGCTTGCCCACTCACCCAATCATAGTTTGCTTGTTCCCGATTGAGATGGCTGTTGGTGCTGTCGTGAATATTGACTTGATGATCTCCAACACGACCAATGCGGGATTCGGCTGTCCATTGCCAAGGGAGGTTTAAACCTAATGCTTCAAATTCTGTTTGAGTATAACGATTTAATGTAAAGGCTTCTGCCGCACTGTTGCCAAGGATTAAACCGAGGGCGGTGAGAGAAAGTGCGATCGCCGTTTGTTTGTAGCCCATAATTATGACCCTCTGTGATAGATAATATTCCAGTCCTATCCGTCAAGCCACTGATTTGTCCTTTGTGGTCTTTACTGTACCCAGTCTTAGACCGTGGTTTTTAGGAAAAATGAATAGAGGTAGCTGAGGAGGAACTAGAGTTTATACTTACTTCTTCTCCAACCTACGCAACAATTTCTATCATCGTCAATAAAAACCCTGACAAGCTTATTAAAACTTTAGAGGATAGTGAACAGATAACTCCGTAATATTACAGAATATTTCAATTGAGTCATGGTGAGGGCAGGAAAAAACCGCAAGTTTTAGCTAGAAACCGAGAAGTCATTGTTTAGCATCCCAATCCATCGTAGATTGACAAACATCTAGCGGGCGCAATATAATGGGTGGCTATTTCTTTTTGCACCTCTCTGTCCTTGGCACAGATGTTAGGGTGGATTTTAATTCTCTAAGGCGCACGATGAAAGATAAAAATATGTTAATGATTCCGGGGCCTACTCCGGTTCCGGCACAGGTGTTACAAGCAATGGCCAAGCACCCCATTGGCCACCGCAGTGGGGACTATAGCAAGATACAAGAAGAGGTCAGCGCGAATTTAAAATGGCTGCACCAAACCGCCCAAGATGTACAGATGCTGACGGTTAGCGGCACAGGAGCAATGGAAGCGGGGATAATTAATTTTCTCTCCCGAGGCGACCGTGTTTTAGTCGGATGCAATGGAAAATTCGGCGAACGTTGGGGAGAAGTAGCGGAAGCCTATGGTTTAAATGTAGAACGCATCACCGCAGAATGGGGGAAACCCTTAGACCCGGCCGCCTTTCAAGAGAAATTAGCCGCCGATACCGAAAAACAAATTAAAGCGGTGATTTTAACCCATTCGGAAACCTCGACGGCCGTTTTAAATGACCTCGAAACCATTAATAAAGCGGTGAAAGAACACGGGGAAGCCTTAATTATGGTGGATGCTGTCACCAGTATGGGTGCAATCAGTGTCCCTATTGATGAGTGGGGTTTAGATGTGGTAGCTTCCGGGTCGCAAAAAGGGTTCATGATTCCCCCCGGTTTAGGGTTTGTGGCCGTGAGTGAGAAGGCATGGAAAGCCTACGAAACGGCAAACTTACCCCGCTATTATCTGGATTTGGGCAAGTATCGCAAAGCAACGGCTAAACATACTACACCCTTCACCCCTCCAGTGAACTTAGTCTTTGGTTTACAAGTGGCTTTACAAATGATGCGGGAAGAAGGCTTAGAGGCGATTTTTGCCCGTCACCAACGGTTAACTCAAGGCACTCGTGCGGCAGTGAAGGCGTTAGGATTATCTCCCTTTGCTCCGGATGATTGTGCCAGTCCGGCTGTAACGGCGGTTTTACCGACGGGTATTGAGGCGGAGGCTATTCGTTCCACTTTACGGAACAAGTTTGATATTGCTATGGCTGGGGGACAAGATCACCTGAAAGGGAAGATTTTCCGCATTGGTCATTTAGGGTTTGTTTGTGAGCGGGATATTTTAGCCGCGATCGCCGCTTTAGAAGCTACTTTACAACAATTAGGCTACGAAGGCGCAACCCCCGGCGCAGGTGTGGCAGCCGCCGCCGCCGTGTTTGTGGGTTAAAAGATGAACGACCCCACTGTACAGACGGGTGGGGAAACCAATCCCCCAAGCTTGACAAGTTAAGGCTTTTCTCCTCTTGTCAGGGTTAGGGAATAATTCTTAATTCCCTGACTCCCGGACTTTTTCAGCAGACCCTAATTAGGGTCTGCTGAATACCCCTCTCTAAGCAATTTTAATAGGGCTTGGGGCCATTTTAAGGGCGAGAAACTGCAAGGTTTTAGAGATAAATAATCAAAAAGTCTTACCTTTTTTCGACTCCCTCTGTTCCCTGTTCCCTAGCCCCACGAGTAGAGTTATATGCCTAACGGCACGCTTCGCGTACAGCAAGCCCTAATTATCAATTATTTGTATTAAATCCTCAATCCGCTTTAAGTCGGAATCCCCGGCTAAATAACCAATTCCCCGATGAAGATGGAGACGGAACTGAGTGGCAAGGGTTTCAGGATCGGTGCCGAGTCCATCTTGTTCACAGCGTTGTTTAAGCGCAATGGTGAGGAAATCGGCCATTTCTCCCCCAAAGACTCGCCAAACTAACTCAACATTACTATCGGCGGGTAACGGTACGGGGGAGGGAATCGTTGGCTCTGCGAGGGAACGACAAAACGCCCAACGACAGAGGATGTTCCACTGGTCAATTTTGGTCTGGCGTTTGAGTTTTGTTAGTTGTTCTTTAGCGGTTTGGGACAGTCGAAAGCGTTCTACAGGAGGTTCCATAATTAGGGAATGGGGAATGGGGAACAATAATTAGGGCTTGCTGAATAACTTGGGGAGCAGGGGAGTCGGGTGTCATGTCATTGACTAACTTTAGTCAGAAACCGGGTTGCGTTCATTGTCTAGTTTTCTCGATACACCCTAGCAAAAACCCGGTTTCTAATATCAATTATCAATTCCCTTGTTGAGTCTAGCGTTGGGCTTTTTCAGCAGACCCTAATTACGGTTTGCTGGGGAATCGGTAGAGCGAACAAGTTAGGCCTTGGATTCTCCTCGATCTCCCACTTCCGACACGACATAAAGCGGACGGCCTTTGACTTCCTCATAAATGCGACCAATATACTCCCCTAGAATACCAATACTTACCAATTGAACCGCTCCCAAGAAAAACACAGCAATTAAAATAGTGGCCAAACCCGTCACCGGAGAATCAGGGGCAACAATGCGCCAATATAACACCATTCCGGCCATAATGAGCGCCACCAGGGCCGCACAGAGTCCGGTATAGGTGGCCAGTCGTAAGGGGACTTTGGAAAACGAGACTAATCCATCAATGGCAAGGGAGAGAGACTTAGTAAAGGTATATTGGCGATCGCCTGCAAAGCGTGGACTCCGTTCAAAGCGCACAGAAGTTTGAGCAAATCCCACCCAAGATCGTAATCCTCGTAAATAGCGATTCCGTTCCGGCAAATGGTTTAACACCTCCACCACCTGCCGATCCATCAAGCAAAAATCCCCACTATCTAGGGGAATATCGACATGGGCCAACCGTTGCAAAAGGCGATAGAACACATAGGCATAAAAGCGTTTTAACCAGTGTTCTTGATGTCGTTTTGTCCGTTGGGCATAAACCACCTGATAGCCCTCTTGCCAGCGTTCAATCATCATTAAAGCCACTTCTGGGGGATCTTGTAAATCCGCATCCATGATAATCACTGCCTCCCCCTGAGCAAAGTGTAAACCTGCCGTGAGGGCGATTTGTTGCCCAAAATTCCGCGCCAAACTGATATAAGTGACCCGGGAATCCTGTTGATGGAGATTCCGCAAGAAAGCTAAAGACTGATCCCGACTGCCATCATTAATAAAAACCCATTCCATTTCCCCATCAAGGCGATCGCTCAACCCATCCAAACGACGATACAACTCCCCTAAATTCCGCTCCTCGTTATACACCGGAATCACAAAAGAATAGCGAGGATTCCCCCCCTCTCGATTGCCCATAATCTCCTGAAAACCCACTTTAGCCCATTTTCCTCTAACGACCTAAATGATTAGGAATGCCTTCACACCCTCCCGGAATGGTTGCCCGGGTTTTCTCTCCCCCCCAACAGCAGCAATAATACCTTTGTTCCTCACTCAAACGTTGAACCCCTGTAAAATCGGCTTTTTCCACCACTGCCCCCGTATAGGCCCCGGTTTCATAATCCGGTGTTGCATTAGGCAGACGGGGCGTTGCGGTTTCCACAGACCCATAGAATAAACGAGTCCCTTTTAAATCCGCCCCCCGTAAATTAGCCTCATAGAGAACCGTCCGCGCTAAATTCGCCCGCACTAAATCACAACGACTTAAATCCGCCCCAATCATATAGGCATCACTTAAATCCGTCCAGCGCAAATCCGTTTCCGACAAATCGGCCCGGGCTAACATCACCCCCAAATCAATCACCCGTAGGCCATGCTGACGATCTTCAGCATAGCCCCCGGCCCCATCTAAAATCGCCCGACCCAGCAAACCATCGCGCTTGAGGGGTGTCACCAGTTTGGACTGGGAGAGAAAGCGTAAAATCTTGGCCTTTCCTCCCGCGTCCACACTGCTCAAAATAGCGGCCGTGCGTCCTTCAGCAAACGCACGTTCTTGGGGCCAATCTTCCAGCAGTCCCTCATCACTCAAGGCTAAATCGGAAATCCCTTGAAAATAAGCATCAATGGTCTGTTGTTGGGTAATGATATTTTGCCGGGTGGTTAAGTCTTTAGAAATCACATATTGCTGCCAGGCTACATAAACAGCAATCACGGCAATCATAATCTGACCCACAGCCCCAAACCACTCGGCCCAGGAACCAAACTCGTCCCATTTGGCTTGATTTAACCAACTGCGCACCCCTTGATAGACTCCGAACACTTGACCAAAGCCTGCGATCGCCCCCACAATACCCACAATCCCTAAAAGAATCCGTCGTTCATCGGGGGTCAGAAACTTAGTTAACCAGCGTCGAATCGCTGGAATGGTGATCCGTAGAGAGATTAACAGTGCCACTAAAGCCCCCGAAAACAGCATTAAACCGACATCAAACAGCCAACCCACCATCATCACCGCAATGGCCACAATAATCAGCCAAGCGTTCAATGTCTCCAAGGTAATTACCAAGGGAGTGAACTGGGCTTGAGGGATAACAAACGATTTTGTTCCGTTGTTCAGTAAGGGGGAAGGGGACTGAGACAATAAGGAAGAGGACTCCTGATCTACCGAATTGGGTTCTGAGTGAACGGTCGGTTTCCCTGAAGAGGTCATAGGGGTTTACTTTGACGGGGGTAGGTTAAGAGAGGTACCTTAAACTGTAGTTCATTTTAGAAAAAATATGGAAGATTTTGAAACCCTCAATGGGATAATTGGCGGATTGGCGGTTATCATCGCCATCGGTGCTTTTTTGATGATGTTCACCACAGTATTCACTACCAAGCGTTAAGAAGTTGACGTTCTCCCCCGCCTGAAGGCAGGGGGATTCATCGTTCTACGAGTCTCCGTTAGCTGACAGGATTTCTCCAACCAACCAAGAGGGAATCTCTCCCGATGCGTGAATTCGGGCGCGCCCCAC
>NZ_JAIHOM010000165.1 GCF_026130165.1 Spirulina subsalsa FACHB-351
CCATTATAACACACTTAATAAAACTGGCAAGGCTCATTAAGTGTTGACGCTTCGCGGGTTACATACTGTTTTTCTTTTCATCCCCGTCCTAAAGTATCGGGGCTTTCAAGAAAACATGATCGGTAAATCTTCGACTAGGTCAATTTCAAGGAATAGGGAATAGGGAATAGGGTTTCCCGCGATTTCACCAAACCTAACAATCCTGTAAATTCCACAATAACAACACAATCTCATCAATGGCGGCTCGTTGACGACTAATCGCCTGTTCCGATTGATTCACCATGATACTAAATACCACCGTCGAGCCATCGGGTTGATCCACATAACCCGCGAGGGTAGAAACCCCAGTCATTGTCCCCGTTTTCGCCAAGAGAACCCCCGCTAAGGGCGTATCTTGAAAACGACCCTGTAGGGTGCCACTCACCCCAGCCACGGGCAAGGAGGCGCGAAAAACCTCACGGTGGGGCGTGGTTTCCATCCCTTGGAGGGTTTGCACCAAAGCTAAGGGACTCAAGAGGTTATGGCGAGATAACCCGGAACCGTCTCGGAGTTGGTGGGTGTCCGCTTCTACCCCTAACTGACTCAGGATGACCGTTAGGGCGCTCAGACTGGACTCCTGACCCACCCCTAGACCCAAGGTTTGGAGCAGAACCTCCGCATATAAATTATTGCTGGGTTGGTTGGTGTCTTGGAGCAACTGGGACAGGGGAGGGGATTGTAATAAAAAGGTTTCTTTACCTTTGTGTCGTTGGGGAGTCCGATCAATCTGGGTGCTTTGGACGGTAATCCCTTCGGCCTGCAAACTTTGCTCCAACTGGGCGA
Source organism: Spirulina subsalsa FACHB-351 (assembly GCF_026130165.1). Lineage (GTDB taxonomy): Bacteria > Cyanobacteriota > Cyanobacteriia > Cyanobacteriales > Spirulinaceae > Spirulina_A > Spirulina_A subsalsa_A. The sequence goes on from NZ_JAIHOM010000165.1 coordinate 823, forward strand.
GAAAATAGGCCCCGGGATCTCGCAGGGCCATCCGCCACTGTCGGGGGGCAGTATCTACGGGAAACCGCCCGCGAAAGGCTAAGACGGGCTCCCCCACCCGTCCGGTCATTTGCAGGCTGTAGGGAGTCTCTGGGGGGGCGCTGCGGGCTTGATTTTCAATCTCCCACTGAGCTAAGGCTAGACCGTCCTCGCTGGTAATGGCGACGGGTTGGCCCGGTTGTTGGGGGGTGATGGTGAGGGGGAAGCTGTTCTCATTGAGAATCAAGCTATTAACCACCATGCCATAGTAAAAATAGAGGTCGGAAAATTCCCAAGTGGGATGGGTGGCCGGACCGGGTAAGTAACCATCCTCAACGATCAGGCGGTCAATCTCTGTCACCCCTTGTTCTCCCAAGTATTGGGCGAAGGTTTGCAGGTCTTGGGGGGTGAGGGTGGGATCTCCTTTCCCGATGAGGCGTAAGGTTTGCAGACGGGGCGGCCGTCCGGTGATCTGGATGGGGGTGAGGATGCGGTAGTCGGGGCCAAAATGGTGGAGGGCGGCCGCTGTGGTGAGGAGTTTGGCGCTGGAGGCGGGGTTAAAGTAGGCGGTTCCTTGGTGGTTGTAGAGGGGGGTGTCGTCATCGAGGGGTTGAATGAGCAGGCCCCAGCGCGATCGCTCCCACTCGGGACGGTTGATAATCCGGGTAATTGCTCCGGGGAGTTCTGTACGGCACAGGGGGGCGGCTACCGTAGGCAGAGGGGCAAGGATGCCCAAGGTGGCGATCGCCGATAAAATCCATTTCATAGTGATAGTCATGCTATCTTTCAACAGGATGCTGTCCATAAAAAGGTAGGGTTGCTGACCAGTGGGGGCGCTTCCCTTGGTTATAGGCCAATCGGGCTAGGTGAAACACACTGCTCACACTCTTTCCCGAGGGTTCCGTGATTTCGAGCAGGTGGTGGGGGTGGGGCAGTTGGGCGCGGGTTTCTTGCCATTGTGGGTCAGTCATGGCGACATCAGCCAGAATGGTTTCTAAACCCGAGGGTAAGGGTTGATAAACTGCCACAAAATACTGTTCTCGTCGAGCCACTTGTTGAACCGCAATGGGGGTGTGGGGGTGGACTTGACCCCGGATATCCCAGGCGCTCGCCCCTAAACTGGAGACGGGGAACAGAGGGAGATTTAACTGTTGGGCTAAGGTGCGCGCTGTTACTACCCCAATCCGAGTGCTAGTGAAACTGCCCGGCCCAATTGCTACGGCTAAGAACGTTAAATCCGACCAAGTTTGAGGGGGGAGGAAGGATTGTAGATAGTCGTGGAGATGACTAGACAACTCCCGCCCCAAATCCCAGACCTGACAACGGATAGGGGCTGATTCAGCGACAGAGGCGATCGCCAATCCCAATTCCGACCCACAGGTATGGAGCGCCAAACCATACCCCACCTCAGAGGAAATACTCGACATTCTCAACATCCCCAATTCACCGCCCCCATTGTCGCAGATTCTCCCCCCGCCTTTGTTAACTTTTCTCTAGAGTTTGGAGAGTCTGACCCCCCGTAGGATAATGAAAAAGTATCTTAACCGAGACATGGCGGATCTCAACGTTGGACAGAAGACCCCCCTTCCCAACTCAACCGAGGAATTTATACCCGCTATGTCCCGTTTGACTGTTTAACTATGCAAGGAGAAAGTTTTGGTCGCAACTACACCATTGAAAACCACTAAATCAGAAGAAATTTTTGCCGCCGCTCAGAAACTCATGCCGGGGGGCGTGAGTTCCCCTGTTCGGGCTTTTAAATCCGTTGGAGGACAACCCATTGTCTTTGAGCGGGTCAACGGGGCCTATGTTTGGGACGTAGACGGCAATCAATACATTGATTATGTCGGCACCTGGGGCCCCGCCATTTGTGGTCATGCCCACCCGGAAGTATTAAGCGCCCTACAAGAAGCCCTACTCAAAGGAACCAGCTTTGGCGCTCCCTGTGCCTTAGAAAATGTCCTCGCAGAAATGGTGATTGATGCCGTTCCCAGCATTGAAATGGTGCGTTTTGTTAATTCCGGCACCGAGGCCTGTATGTCCGTTCTGCGCTTAATGCGAGCCTTTACAGGACGGGAAAAAATCATCAAATTTGAGGGCTGTTATCACGGCCACGCGGATATGTTCCTCGTCAAAGCGGGATCCGGTGTTGCCACTCTTGGCCTACCGGACTCCCCCGGTGTTCCCAAAAGCACCACCAGCAGCACCCTAACAGCCCCCTACAATGACCTCGAAGCGGTGAAAGCCCTTTTTGCCGAAAACCCAGATCAAATCGCTGGGGTGATTTTAGAGCCTGTGGTAGGGAATTCGGGCTTTATTCCCCCCGATGCTGGATTTTTAGAAGGTTTGCGCCTAATTACCCAAAAAAATGGCGCGTTATTAGTCTTTGATGAGGTGATGACCGGATTCCGCATTGCTTACGGGGGCGCTCAGTCTAAATTCGGCGTAACCCCGGATTTAACCACCTTGGGTAAGGTGATTGGGGGCGGTTTACCCGTGGGGGCCTACGGTGGCCGCAAGGATATTATGTCTATGGTGGCCCCAGCCGGTCCAATGTACCAAGCGGGAACCCTTTCCGGCAATCCTCTAGCCATGACGGCCGGGATTAAAACCCTAGAGTTGCTGCAAAAACCGGGGGTTTATGAGCAGTTGGAACAGGTGACAAAACAGTTGATTGACGGATTAATGGCGATCGCGCAGGAAACCGGACACCCCGTTTATGGGGGCAGTATTAGCGCCATGTTTGGGCTATTCTTCACCGGAGATCCCGTCCATAATTATGAAGACGCGAAGAAATCTGATCTCAACAAATTTGCCCGTTTCCATCGGGGAATGTTAGAGCAAGGCATCTACCTTGCTCCCTCCCAATTTGAGGCCGGATTCACCTCCTTAGCCCACACGGAGGCCGATATTGCCAAGACCTTAGAAGCGGCTAAAGTGGTGTTATCTAATCTGTAGGTAGGGTTTGCTGAATAAGTCTTTTAGCCTCGTTACTTGGCTCTGCCAAGTAACGCCTTCACCTTGCGAGGGAAACCGGGTTTCTTCCATTGCTCCATGTTGGGTTACGCTTCGCTTCACCCAACCTACGAATGTTCTGGATTCTAACAGCAATCGGGTTGTTTTTGAGGGTAGGGTAGAAACCGGGTTTCTTTTTCATGGGTTTAAGGTTTTTCTCCTGCTCCATGTTGGGTTACGCTTCGCTTCACCCAACCTACGAATGTTCTGGATTCTAACAGCAATCGGGTTTGTTTTTTGATGGCAGGGTAGAAACCGGGTTTCTTCTATTCCCTCGTTTTTCGCTATATCTGAACAGAAACCGGGTTTCTTTTGGATAGGTTTAAGGTTTTTCTCCTGTTCAATGTTGGGTTATGCTTCGCTTCACCCAACCTACGAATGTTCTGGATTCTAACAGCAATCGGGTTTGTTTTTGAGGGTAGGGTAGAAACCCGGTTTCTTTTGGATGGGTTTAAGGTTTTTCCCCTGCTCCATGTTGGGTTACGCTTCGCTTCACCCAACCTACAAATGTTCTGGATTCTAACAGCAATCGGGTTTGTTTTTTGATGGCAGGGTAGAAACCGGGTTTCTTCTATTCCCTCGTTTTTCGCTATATCTGAACAGAAACCGGGTTTCTTTTGGATAGGTTTAAGGTTTTTCTCCTGTTCAATGTTGGGTTACGCTTCGCTTCACCCAACCTACGAATGTTCTGGATTCTAACAGCAATCGGGTTTGTTTTTGAGGGTAGGGTAGAAACCGGGTTTCTTTTGGATGGGTTTAAGGTTTTTCCCCTGCTCAATGTTGGGTTGCGCTTCGCTCTTAATCGAGCGAATCCGTTCAGCGATGGGGAAAAATGCTACTTTTTATAAATATCACCGCGACAACCAAGATTATAAATCTCCAGTATTGACTGCTCAATATTGCTTTCTAGGGAATTAAGGAGCAATAGGAGTTTTGTTCGCACCAGTTCGGTTTGTTTCGGTGAGAGTTTTTTAAGCGCTTTAATCGCGCTTTTGCGAAACCTAATCTCCATTGCGCACCCAGTCAGTCATATCTAGCGCTTCCTCCGTTTGGTAGTCTGTAGGTTTGCCAAACTCAGTTTCAATGGCTTTCATTTCACGATTGCTGACACGAGGCAGGAGGGCTAACCAGAGGGTTAAGCGTTCTTCTCGTAAAACGGTGCGAATGGTATCGCGAATCAGTTCTTTAAGGTCTTGTGTTTCCATCATCTTGAGTCACTTCTTTTAAACATCATAACCGCAGTACCCTAGAAACCGGGTTTCTTCCATTGCTCAATGTTGGGTTGCGCTTCGCTTCACCCAACCTACGAATGTTCTGGATTCTAACAGCAATCGGGTTTCTTTTTCATGGCAGGGTAGAAACCGGGTTTCTTTTTGATGGGTTGAGGGTTTTTCCCCTGCTCAATGTTGGGTTGCGCTTCGCTTCACCCAACCTACGAATGTTCTGGATTCTAACAGCAATCGGGTTTGTTTTTGATGGCAGGGTAGAAACCGGGTTTCTTCTATTCCCTCGTTTTCTCGCTATATCTGAACAGAAACCCGGTTTCTTTTGGATGGGTTTAAGGTTTTTCCCCTGCTCAATGTTGGGTTACGCTTCGCTTCACCCAACCTACGAATGTCGTCACAAATTAAGGACGGATGCCCCAACGTTGGAGTTGTTGGAGGATGGGGGCAATGGGATGAGCATAGCCAAAGCTGCCAGTGGGGTTAAAGATGTTTTCAGCGTTAGCAATGGGTTCGTTGGTGCTTTGGAGTGTGTTGACATTGTGAATGATGCCCAGGACTTGGAAGGTTTCAGGGTGGAGGACAGGGCTGCCGGATGTACCGAAGGCGAGGCCGGGACTGATTTGGAGTTCGTTATCGGTTTGATTGGCAATGTAACCGCGAATGATGCTCCAAGGGAGGCCGGTGTGAGGATGACCGATAATCCGGACATCCTGATCAAGGGAGATGGGAGTCGAGGAGATTTTGAGGGGTTGAATGTTATCAGGAGGGGCGTTGACTTCGAGGACAGCTAAATCTAGGGGGTCGTTGGGGGCGGTGATGTGGAGGATACGGGCGGAACGACGGAGGCGGTGTTCTGGGGGGAGGGTGCTGAAGAATTCGACGGTGATGTTGTCGCTGCGGTTGTTGTTACTATCGGTGACGACGTGGCGGGTGGTGAGGATGAGGATTCGGTTGGGGGTGGCTTGGAATATCCAGCCTGTGCCGTTGATGGAGCCAACGCTGGGGCCGCTGTTCATTTCGGCAAGAATATACACGACGGAGCGGCGATAGGGGAAGGTGGGATCTTGGGCGAGGGTGGGGAAGGTTTCCGGCCTATCTGGGGGGGCGGGGTTAGGGTCGAGGGCGAGGGGGCGTTCTGCTTCTTGGGGGTTGGTGTGAGCGATCGCATAATTGGGGTCGAGTTGGATGGCCCGTTGGAAGGAGGCGATCGCTTCTGCTAGTTTCCCCTGCTCTCTTAGGGCATTACCGAGATGGTGGTGAGCGGCGGCATAATTAGGGTCGAGTTGGATGGCCTGTTGGAAGGAGGCGATCGCTTCTTCTAGTTTCCCCTGTTCACTCAGGGTAAGACCGAGATTTTTGTGAGCGGCAGCAAAATCGGGGGATAGTTGGATGACCTGTTGGAAGGAGGCGATCGCTTCTTCTAGTTTCCCCTGCTCTCTTAGGGAAAAACCGAGATTGTAGTGAGCAAAAGAATAATTGGGGTCTGCTTGGATAGCCCGTTGGTAGGATGCGATCGCTTCTTCTAGTTTCCCCTGTTCACTCAGGGTAGAACCGAGATTGTAGTGAGCCGTAGCATGATTGGGGTCGATTTGGATGACTTGTTGGAAGGATGCGATCGCTTCTTCTAGTTGCCCCTGCTCTCTCAGAGCAGCACCGAGATTGTTGTAAGCAGAAGCATAATTAGGGTCTACTTGAATGGCCTGTTGGTAGGCGGCGATCATTTCTGCTACTTGCCCTTGGTTTCTCAGGGCATTACCGAGATTATAGTGAGCAGCCCCATAATTAGGGTCGAGTTGGATGGCCCGTTGATAGGATGCGATCGCTTCTTCTAGTTTCCCTTGGTTATACAGGGCAAGACCGAGATTGTTGTGAGCAGCAGCATCATTCGGTTCAACCTGTAAAACTCTACGGAAAACTCTCTCAGCCTCGGTAAAACGACCCTGCGCCTGGGCTGCATTACCCTGCTCTAAAAGCTGTTCAACCGTCTGGGCTTTCAGCCCTTGGGGCGCAAAGACGAGGGACACACTCAAAACCAGCGCGAGTAACTTGCGATTGACCATAGCAGGTTTCCTTCAGACCATCTTTTTTAGTTTAACCCACCTTCCTCAAACCATGCCGCCCCCAACCCCATCCCCCCTTGTTCAGCAATCACCCAAGCTTCACACTGACCCTAAATCCCCGTTTAGACAATCTTAAAGTTGCTCAATTGCACCTACTCCATAAGTCATGTAAAATAGGACTTCATATCTCACATCAACATCTTCTGTGGCCAAAGACCGTTTCCATGCTGCGGTTAAAGCAGCACTCATCAAAGACAGGTGGGTTATCACTCAAGATCCCCTTAGTCTGAAATATGGAAAAGTTGATTTCCAAATTGATTTGGGTGCGGAAAAATTACTGGCCGCTGAACGAGACAATGAAAAAATTGCCATAGAAATCAAAAGCTTTCTCAACCCTTCTGCGATTACTGATTTTTATGCAGCACTCGGACAATTTCTCAGTTACCGTCTAGCCCTAGAAACCGTCGATCCCCAACGTACCCTGTATCTAGCCATTCCTCTAGACAGCTATCATACCTTCTTTCAACTAGATTTCACGCAAACAGCCATTCAAAAATATCAACTACTGTTAATCGTTTATGATCCAGTTCAGGAGATAATTAACCAATGGATAAAATAGAGCAGTATCGAACAGCGATTCAAAGCCTTCTGAGTCGTTATGCCAACCAAGACCATAGTTATCCAAGTCCTGAGATTGAAACCCAACTGATCTTTGATACTGAACGGGATCATTATCAATGGATGGATGTGGGCTGGCAAGAGCTAAATCGCATTTATCGAACGATTATCCATCTTGATATTAAAGACGGCAAAATTTGGCTACAACAAAATCTAACAGAGTTCAATCCTGCTGAAGAATTAGTCGCCATGGGGATTCCGCGCTCAGATATTATCCTCGGTTTACATCCCCCCTATAAACGTCCTTATACGGATTATGGTGTCGCTTAGGGTTGTGAAATGATGGTGAATTTGCAAGGACAAGTTCAATGGAAGACGGGGGCGATCGCCTCTTCTAGTTTTCCTTGTTCTCTCAGGGCAGCACCGAGATTGTAGTGAGCAAGGGCATTATTGGGGTCGAGTTGGATGGCCCGTTGGTAGGAGGCGATCGCTGTTTCTTGCATTCCCTCGTTTTTTCGCTATATTTGAACAGAAACCCGGTTTCTTTTTCATGGGGGTGTTGGGTTGCCCTTCGCTTCACCCAACCTACAGCGCGAAACAATTATCAATTATTAATTCTCAATTGTGTTGGGTTGCCCTTCGCTTCACCCAACCTACGAATGGATATTCTGGATATTATCTGCAATGTCGGGTGAAGACCCTCGGTTTTACCGACGGGATGAAACCCGACCCGTATAGAAACAGCGAAGCACGACTCTTTAGCTAAGGCTCAGGGATCACTCTTAGCATGACAATTTGTGCTGTATATGTTAGTATCCATCTAGTTGTTTGAGGTCGATAAACAAGGTGTGAAGGGCAA
>NZ_JAIHOM010000166.1 GCF_026130165.1 Spirulina subsalsa FACHB-351
CCCCCCGCTCCCCTGCTCCCCTGCCCCCCCGCTCCCCTGCTCCCGATTCCCGGCTCCCCGAGTTATTCAGCACGCCCTACATAGACTCATTTCCTCAATGAAACCAGCCCTTAAATTCTGTCTATTCTTGCTGATTGGTCTATTAATTGCTTGTAAAACATCTTCCCCCCCACAAGACCGGATCACCCTCACTGTCTCAGCCGCCGCTAATTTAAACGAGGTTTTCCCCCAAATCCGTGAACGTTGGCAAGAAGAAACAGGACATTCAATTGCCTTTAACTTTGGTTCCACTGGACAACTAGCCCAACAAATTGAACGAGGGGCTCCAATAGATTTATTCGCCGCCGCCAATCGGCACGTCATCGAAGATTTAGACCGGAAAGGGTTAATCGAATCGGAAACCAAAGCATTGTATGCCATCGGACAGATTATTCTTTGGCAGCGTCCAGAGAGTGCCTTAGAGATAACAACCCTTGAAGACCTATTAAAGCCCGAAATCCAGCGTATCGCCCTAGCCAATCCAGATCATGCTCCCTATGGTGTCGCTGCACGAGAAGCTTTACAAACCTTGGGACTGTGGGATATCCTTCAGCCTAAACTCATTTACGGGGAAAATGTTCGTCAAGCCCAATATTATGCAGAAACGGGCAATGTGGATGTAGCTATTACAGCCCTTTCCCTTAGTATTGGTAAACCCGGGCAATGGGTACTGATTCCGGCTGACCTCCACCAACCTCTTGAACAGATGTTAGCCTTGCCGAAAAATGCCCCTCATCCCCAAGAAGCGCGGGAGTTTGCTAGTTTTATTAAGGGGGAACAAGGGAGAGTCTTAATGGAGCAATATGGTTTTACTATGCCGGAAGAATCCGAAGTTCGGAGTCAGGATTGAGCATCAAAAAATGTCCACATCAACCCCCAGCAACTCATTCCCTACCTGCTTCAATAGCATTGCAAGCTTATGATTTGGCAAGCGTCCCTACTCTCGCTAAAAGTTACGATTCTTGCCAGTCTTTTGATTTTAGGTTTGGGTGTAAGCTTAGGAATTATACTTGCTCGTACCCGATTTCCGGGGCGGATTTTTCTCTCTACCTTGCTCAATGTTCCCCTTGTTCTGCCGCCCAGTGTGGTGGGCTATGGTTTATTGTTAGCTTTAGGACGGGGGAGCCCCCTGAAGGAAGGATTAGGCTTAGATTTGGTATTTACTTGGCAAGCTGGCGCGATCGCCTCGACTGTTGTCGCCCTACCACTCATGGTAGAATCCACAAGAGCCGCCATTGCTAGCGTTAACCCCGAATTGGAAGAAGCCGCCCGCACCCTTGGTTCTTCTGAGTGGGATGTTCTGTGGCAAATTACCTTACCCCTTGCCTATCGGGGCATATTAGCGGGTTTTGGGTTGAGCATAGCCCGTGCTTTCGGTGAATTTGGGGCAACTCTGATGGTTTGTGGCAATATTCCCGGTCGCACTCAAACCCTCCCTCTAGCCCTCTATGATGCGGTACAGATGCAACGTTACGATTTAGCCAATGGTATGGTTTTGATTATGACTACGATGGCTTTTGTTCTGGTCGGGTGGGTGAGATATTTAGAAAGTCGGGGTAAAAGTTAGTCGTACAAAACCGTCCAAGATTCGTCGTTGCGTTTTCCTATTGGCGATCGCAATTTTCACCTCGGCGACTTGGATTTGTCCGTAGCCCAATCTAGGGTTTGGGTGAGATTGCTGTGAGCTAGTTGGAGTATTCTGTCCAATAGACTAAACTTGTCTCAGTGTTCCCCCACCCCACTCCTAATTGATGACTCATAAGTAGTTATGATTCCTACCCTTATATTAATCGTTGAAGATGAAACTCATATCGCATCAAACCTAGAACATTTACTAGAAAACATTGGCTATCAAACCGCCTTAGTCAACTCTGGGGAGGAAGCGATTCAATACCTAGAACAAAATATTCCCGATCTCGTATTAATGGACATCTGTTTACCCGGCGTATTAGATGGCATCCAAACCGTAGAAACTATCCGAGAACGGTTTTCTGTCCCAGTCGTTTACTTGACCGCCTATGCCGATGCAGAAACCATAGAACGGGCAAAAATGACCGAACCTTACGGGTATTTGATTAAACCCTTTGATGTGCGAGAATTAGCTTCTGTTATTCGGATTGCACTGCATAAATACATGAATGACCGCGCTCTGCAATCTCAACAACAATGGCTCACCACGACACTCAAAAGTATTGGTGATGGAGTTATTACAACGGATCAAAAAGGCACAATTACCTTTATTAACCCCATTGCAGAACAATTAACTGGATGGACACAACAAAAGGCCGTCGGAAAACCTATCAATCAAGTCTTTCGAGTCTGTGAAGGTCATTCTAAACAAGTGATCCCTAATTTAGTTAAATTAGTTTTAAAACAGCAAAAAACCGTCGAATTTCACCATTCATCAGGCGATCATGAACCCGGAAAAAACAATCAAAATGAATCCCTACCGGAACGGTTTTTACTCCAGCACCCTCATAACCATTTATTACCAATTGATGCCAGTGCCTCTCCCCTAAAAAATGATCAGGGAGAACTGTTAGGGGTTGTTTTGATTATTCGAGATATTACCGAACGGCATAAATATCAATATAAACTACAGGAACTGAATGCCCAATTAGAAGAAAAAGTCAAAGAGCGCACCCTTGAGTTAGAAAAAAGCATTCAACATTTAGAAGCAGAAATTGAGCAACGGCAAAGGACGGAAATTGCCTTAAGACAAAGTGAAGAGCGTTTTCGTAACTTAATTGAAACCCTCAGTGATTGGGTCTGGGAAACCAATAATCAAGGGGTTTGTGTTTATGCTAGTCCTAAATTAACCGATGTTTTAGGCTATCGTCCCCATGAGGTGATTGGCAAGCATTTATATTCTTTTATGACCGCGACAGAAGCGGAACGAGTGACGGAAGTTGTAGCCCCATTATGGGAAAATCGTGTGCCTTTTCATTGCATTGAATATACCGCACAACATAAGGAAGGATATCCGGTGGTTTTAGAAACCAGTGGAGTCCCGATTTTTAACGCTAAGGGCGAGTTTCAAGGGTACCGAGGAATTGACCGGGATATTACAGAACGGAAGCAGGCACAAGAGGCATTAGAAAGTAGTTTTGCAACAAATCGCGCTTTATTAAATACCATGCCAGATCCCATGGTACGGTTAAGTCGTCATGGTTCATTTTTAAACTTTAAAGAAGGGGAAGGTAACGGGTTTTTATTGCCTGTTTGGAAGTGTTTAGGTAAAACAGTGCGAGACGCTTTACCTCCAGAAATTGCTGAGGAATTTATGAGTTGTATTGAACAGACACTGACGGAGGAAACTTGTCCGGTGTTGGAATATCAACTGGTGCGGGGTGAGGTGGTGAGTCACTGGGAAGCGCGTTTTTCGGTGAGTGTGAAGCAGGAGGAAGTGATGGTTATTTTACGGGATATTAGTGAACGAAAACAGTTTGAGGAGTCGTTAAAAAATACAAATGAACAGTTAAGAGCAACGACTTCAAGGTTAAGTACACTGATCGAAAATTTACAGTTTGGGGTGTTAGTAAAAGATGAATCACAACGGGTCGTTTTAACTAATCAAGCTTTTTGTGATTTGTTTAATATTGATATTCACCCTGTGACATTAATTGGGGCAAGTTTTGCAGATTTTCCCTATTCTTATCAACATCTTTTTGTGGATGGAGAACGGTTTTTAGAACACCATAAAAAGATTTTGGCGGAAGGTCATGTAATGAGTGATGAGGAAATTGAATTGGTGGATGGTCGCACGTTTGCGCGAGATTATGTTCCCATTGTAGTAGAAGGACAGGAACAAGGTCATTTATGGATGTTCCGAGATATTACGGAACGGAAGCAACAGGAACAGGTTTTACGCGCTTCTTTGCAGGAGAAGGAAGTGTTACTGAAGGAGATTCATCACCGGGTTAAGAATAATTTGCAAATTGTCTCTAGTTTGTTAAAGTTGCAATCGGGTTATATTGAGGATGAACAAGCGGTGATGATGTTCACGGACTGTTATAATCGGGTGCGTTCTATGGCTTTGATTCACGAAAAACTCTATAGAACGGAAGACCTTGCTTATATTAATGCCCCGGATTATATTACCAGTTTGGTGCATAATTTAATGAGTACCTATGACAGTATGAATCGGGTACAAATGCAAGTAAATGTTGCCGAAATTTACTTAGATATTGATACGGCTATCCCTTGCGGGTTGATTATTACGGAGTTGGTTTCTAATGCGATGAAACACGCTTTTCCTCCTCCTGCTCAGGGGGTAATTTCTATTGAATTGGGTCAGGAGGGGGAGGAGTTGTTATTAGCGGTAAGGGATAATGGGGTAGGGTTGCCGGGTCATTTAGATGTTGAGGAAACGGAGTCTTTGGGGTTACAGTTGGTGGTTAATTTAACGGCCCAGTTGGAAGGGGAGTTAACGGTGCAAAGTGAAGGGGGAACTTGTTTTGCGATCGCCTTTCCCCAACCTGAACCCTAGTCTACCTCGACCCAAACCGAGACAGAACCCCCTTTACAGCAGAATTGCCCCCATCCCGCTTCATTGCTATAAATGGGTTCTTGAATATGTTCGGTCAGATCGATAAATTTGGCGTTGGGTTTTCCGACTTCCATCCACTTCCACCCCGGCGCTCCATCGGTCATAATGACAGCCATTGCTTTAGGATGGGTGGCATCCCCTAAACGAGTCCATCCGATGGTGTTGTAGTGGTCAAAATAATCGTACTGTTCCCCATAAGCGTAGTGATGACGGGCATAGAGAAACTTATCAATTAACCAACGATGGGCAACTAGGGTGATGGTGTACTCTCTACCATCTCGTCCCTTGTCTGCATATTTCGCCCCGTAATAGTCTGCATAGAAAATACAGGGATAACCTTCCCGACGTAACAAAATAATGGCATAGGCGAGGGGTTTAAACCAGTCCTCTACGGGGGATTCTAGGCACTGTAAGGGCTGGGAATCATGATTTTCGACAAATGTCACCGCATGGGTGGGACGCTGCTGCATCATGGTGCCATCGAGGATCTTCCGCATATCATAATGACCCCCAGACCGACTGGCATAGTGGAAATTGTAGTGTAGAGGTACGTCGAAAACGGACATCTTACCCCCCACGGCATCCACATACCAATGGAGCGCATTAATATTATTGTACCAATATTCTCCGACAAAAAATAGGGGCTGGTTGCTTTGTGTTTGGAGGTGATCAATCCATTCACAGAAAAACCAAGCGGAAATATGTTTGATGGCATCGAGACGGAAACCATTGACTCCCGTTGTGTGGAGATACCATTCTCCCCAATGTTTAATTTGTTCCCGGACTTCTTCATGTTGGTAGTCGAGATCACAGCCCATTAAATAGTCGAAATTGCCTTTTTCGAGGGCTAAATAATCATCAAATTGTTTCCCTTCCAGCAGATACACTGTATCTTTTTCTTTCGTTAAGTCATCCCAATCTGTTGCGTCAAAGTGCCACCAGTGCCACTCAAAGGGGGAATATTTGCCTTGACGACCGGGAAAGGCAAAATGGGTAAAGGCTCTAATTTCGCGACGGGGGCCTTTTGGGTGAAGGCGATCGCCAGACCAAAAGGGAGTAGCGCGGACGGTTTCGAGGCCTTCTGCCCCCATTTTATGATTTAACACAGCATCGGCATAGACCTGAATCTGTTGGGCTTGTAAGCTTTGGATGGCTTCGAGGTATTGGGTGCGATCGCCGTATTTCGTCCTAACGGTATCCCGTTGATTAAACTCCCCTAAATCATAGAGATCATAGACTCCATACCCCACATCATTAATCCCTCCCATTGCCTTATAAGCAGGAGGCAACCACAAGGCCGTAATTCCTGCTTTCGCTAAATCCGACGCTTGATTTTTTAACTCTTCCCACAATACCTGTTCTGGCGTAATATACCAGTGAAAGTATTGCATGATTACCCCATTTAATGTCATGATTCCTCCTTGGTTGAACAAAACGGCTCCTAGTCCTATTGTCCCGAGTAATTGATTCCAGATTTAATAGATCCCAGATTTAATTGATTCCAGATTTAATTGATTCCGCGATTATTAGCTACAGCATATTTAATCACCCTCTGGCTGGGATATATCGCCATTGGCTGGCTACTCGCCGCGTGGCGTGCCTCTCCTTGGATTATAGGGCTAAGTGGGGTCATGGTGTTGTATTTAGGTAAAGCCGGAATGGGTGGCTTGGTTTTGGTGAATATGTGGGTTTTGATTTTGATGGCGTGGAGTGCAGCTTTTAAAGTTTGGTTTAGTGGAGTTTTTTTGCCCTATGTTCCCCAATATAGTGGTCCATTATGGGCTAGTTTTTTGTTGTTACTTTGGACTATTACGCTCCTCCTTGTTTTAGGTTTAGCCCAAGGTAAAAAGCCTCTAATCCTTTTGGGGGTTTCCCCTCGTTTTATTCCCTATGCTTTAGGTTTAGGAGGTCTTTCTGCCCTCATTATTGGTCAGATTATTTATCATCAATTTACCCCACATTATTAGGGCTTGCTGTGCGCGGAGCGTGCCGTTAGGCATATAACTTGGGGAGCAGGGGAGAGGGGGAGCAGGGGAGCGGGGGAGAGGGGGAGCAGGGGAGAGGGGGAGCAGGGGAGAGGGGGAGCAATTATCAATTATCAATTATCAATTCTGTTGCTCAATTTGCCGGACTACGGTGAGGGCGGAATAACTGACTCCGGCTGTACCTTCGCCGGGGTGGTTGGAGTCTCCTACTAACCAGAGATGGGGGATGGGGGTACGGGTGGCAAAACCAAAGGGGCCGAAAGTGAAGCGCCGTTGTCCCACTCCTCCCACAAAACCCGCTTCTCGGGCGGTATAACGGGCAAAGGTGCGGGGGGTAGCGGCTTCTTGGTGGATGATGGTGTCTGGGGTGAGGTGGAAGTATTGACTTAAACGAGCGATCGCATCTTGTAGATATTCTGCCTTACGACGTTGGTAGGCCGCCCTTTCTTCCCCCCACCAAGGCCGAGTATCGACAAAGGAAGAAGCAATCACCGTAGCACAACCTTGGGGAGCGCGTCCATCATCGGGTTGACTAACGGAGACAAAAAGGGAGTTATTTTCCCCAATTTCCCCCTCGTAATCGTAGAGGAATTGGAGATGAGGGGGGCAACCCTCGGGAATAGCGGCCTGTTTGACTCCTAAATACACCACAAAGGCCCCGGAGGGATTCGGCAGTCGTGCCACACGCTGACGGTAGGGATTTAACCCTAATAGGGCGAGGGGATTCTCCCAGAGGGTGGAGGGGGGGGCTGGGGTAACATCTGGCAGGAGTTGCAGGAGATTATGAACCGTGACATTAGCCACAATATTATCCGCTTCTAAGGAGCAGATAGCCCCGGTTTTGCCTTGACGTAGGGTGACGGCGCTGGCTTTGCCCCCCTTGGTGTGGATTTGTTGGACGGTGTGGCGTAGGAGTAGCTGACCGTTGTGGCGTTCTAGGGCTTGGACAAGGCGATCGCTTAAACCCTGCATACTACCCTCCAAATGATACAGCCCTTGGGGTTCTTGGGAAACACCTAAAGCCGTGGCCGCGTAAAGTAGAGCCGTTTCTTCGGCGTTAACTTGGGAATAGAGTTTGAGTTGTAAGTCCAGAAAGGTGCGCAGGCGTTGGTCTTGCCCCAATCCATAGAGTCTCAGGGCATCCCCAACAGTCATCAGGGCAAACGGTAAGGTAATCAGGGTATCGGGGCGCAGGGCCCCAATTAACTGCCCCAAATCCCAACTATTGCGGGGGGGGAGGATGGGATCTCGACCCTGAAACCGCCAACTGGCCTCAAAAAGGGTAGCCATCAGTTGCCAAAATGGTTCACTGTGGGGAAAATGCCGTTGACGTTCGACTTGCCAGCGAGTGCGATCGCGCCAGACCGATATAGGGTCTTGCTCCCCCGGCAAAAACACCGCACAGGCCGGGTCACAGGGGCGCGCTGCGGGCGGTTCAACCCCCAACTCCCCGAAAATCCGGGCATGGATGCCCCCCGGTTCTAACCCCGCTACCTGAGTCGCTCCCACATCAAAGGTAAAACCCCGGCGCTCAAAGGTAGAAGCACAGCCCCCCGGCACGGCAGCCTGTTCCACCACAACCACCTCATAGCCCCGTTTTGCCAACAAAGCCCCAGCCGTTAATCCTCCAATGCCAGCCCCAATCACGACCACTTTTTGACTCATTTTTTTATTTTTTGACCTGTTGAAATAGATGGAATCCCCGTCCGTTTACGGCGGGGCGGATGTCAACCTTTGGACTGACGCACCAATTCATCCCGACGCTCCCCTATCGGTTCAAGGGAACAGGGAATAGGGAATAGGGAATAGGGAATAGGGAATTGCCCCCCTGCTCCCCTGCTCCCCCGCTCCCCTGCTCCCCCGCTCCCTGACTCCCAACTCCCCGAGTTATTCA
>NZ_JAIHOM010000252.1 GCF_026130165.1 Spirulina subsalsa FACHB-351
AAAAAAAATCAATAATTTGATTCTATCCAACTTCCCTCAAATTGTCAAAAAATGCCTCGGTCATTTACCTCAAGATGACTATCCCGTTTTGGATACCTTTAAATTCGTTTCCATTTGGCTTGAATTTGTTCTTGACCAGAGTCAAACCAGTATGAGAAGTCTCTTTAAGAGGCTTAATGTTACGGGGGAGTCTGTTGATATTTCTACTTTTTCTAAAGCCAGTAAACATCGCAGTCCTCAAGTCTTTCATCAGTTGTGGGTTGAGCTAACACAACAATTTCTTAAACAGAAAAAGATTAAATCCAATGAGCTACAACTTTTTCCCTTAGATTCAACCATTGTCACTCTCACAAGTAAGTTACTCTGGCATCAAGGAGTTCACCAAGTCAAGCTTTTTGCTGGTCTAAATCTCTTCACCGGAATTCCAGGGGGACTCTTCCTTCATTTTGGTCAAGGTCATGACCATAAATATGGCGATAAAACCATAGAATCAATTCCAGCTAATGGAGTTGGAGTAATGGATAGAGGCTTTTTTAGCCTAGCTCAAATTTCGGCATTACAAAAGTTGAATGATCGCTATTTTGTTTTGAGAATTAGAAACAATGTTCAGCTAAAGATGCTGGACAATGGAAATTGTATACTAGGCAAAGGTGGGGAACAAATTGAAGCTAGAGTCGTAAGTTTTAGCGATTTAGAGAAGAAGACTGAGTTTCGATTAGTAACGAACTTACCAGAGACGGGGGAAGGAGGAGTTAGTCCAGAAGAAATTGCCGAGTTTTATCGTTGGCGTTGGTCAATTGAGTTGTTGTGGAAATTCTTAAAGATGCACCTCAAGTTAGATCGTCTGATCACTAAAAATATCAACGGAATTGAAATCCAGATTTATAGTTGTCTGATTGCCTATTTACTTCTAAACATGGTCAAGATACCGACAGAGTTCGGTAAATCTTTATTGGATAAATTGCGATATTTACAGGCTTTTATGTGCCAAAAAATTAGCTATGTACACTGGTTTAAAGAGCTAGTCCCACCTGGTTAAATTTACCTCTTGACAGGGTTACTATGTCCATTTTTACCTAGTTCATAAGTACCGATTCAACACTTCTG
>NZ_JAIHOM010000167.1 GCF_026130165.1 Spirulina subsalsa FACHB-351
ACTCGTAGACAAACACGGATGATACTGAGTTAATGGATATCAAATATTATAATAACATGGAATTGAAAAATGGGTAATAAAAAGCCGTCCTGAAGGACGGGGCTTGTATCCCATTATTTTCGGTCAATTCTGAAGTGCTGTCAATCCATGAGAGTTGCTAGTTGACGCACCCCCTGAATTAACAGTGCGGCCGCTGCCTCAATCTCCGCTTCGGTGGTGAATTTCCCCACACTAATCCGCAGCGCGCTGTCTATTTGCTTTTGGGGTAATTTCATCCCCTGGAGAACATGGGAGGGGGTAGGAGTGCCTGATGAACAGGCTGCCCCGGTGGAAATAGCCAGTTGGTGGCGGACTCTAGCCATGATAGCACTGTTGGGAATGGGGGGAAGGGAAAGGTGCAGATTACCCGCCAGACGGTGATTTAAGTCGCCATTAATGATGAGTTGGGGAAGATGGGTGAGGAGGAGATTTTGTAGTTTGTCTCGTTTTTGTGCGATCGCCTTTTCATCCTCCATCATCTCCCATTGTCTCAAAGCACAAGCTTCACCCAATCCCACAATACCCGGAACATTCAACGTTCCCGATCTCATCCCCTCTTCCTGTCCTCCACCATACATCAGACGGGGTAGAGAATACCCTTTTCGCACCACCAAAGCCCCCACCCCTTTCGGTCCATAGAATTTGTGGCCCGAAACGCTCAGATAGGTTATCCCCCAATCTTGAAAGCGAATCGGAATTTTCCCCACCCCTTGGGAAGCATCGCAAAACCAAGGGATTTGGTGACGATGTGCAATGACTCCAATCTTCTCCATCGGATAAATCGTCCCCACCTCATTATTCGCCGCCATCACACACAATAAATCCCCCCCCTCCCTACAAACCTGTTCCAGATATTCCAAATCCAGTTGTGCCTGTTCATTCACCTTCAACCAGACAATTTCCGTCAATCCCCGCTTAACCATCGCCTCACAGCAGTCTAACACCGCCTTATGTTCAACAGGTGAAACCAAAATCCGAGAACCCTGTTTTTGTCCAATTCCATAACCTTGAATCACCAAATTAATACTTTCCGTCGCCCCAGACGTAAAAATAACTTCTTTCGGAGAAGCCTGAATTAATGCAGCCACTTGTTGACGCGCTTTTTTAACCGCCTCTGCCGCCTCATCGCCATAAGCATGATCCACACTGTTCGCATTTCCAAATGCTCCAGTCATCGCGTACAAAACTTTTTCTGCCACTCTAGGATCAACCGGAGTTGTAGAATGATAGTCCAGGTAAATTGGAAAATTTTTCACTTCAGACATTTTTATAATCCTGCTGAATAGCCTCAGCCACTACACAAAAATCATCCTCAGAAAGGAAAGGCACTTGAGCATAGATTAAATTACGTTCTCCAGATAATTTGGCTAACAAATGACCTTTCCCTAATAAGTTCTCTGCTCCCTTTTCTCCTAATGAAAACTCAGAACTTCCTGAACTTTCGACCCTGAGAATTAAACGATTGCCCAGATTATCCCTCAGTTGCATAGGGAAAATATCTTTATCGGGTCGTTGTGCAGCAAAAATGAGATAAATTCCAGCAGCCCTCGCCTTAACCCCCAAGCGTTGTACAGCAGAAGAAACTGCATTTTTATATTCATCAACCAACATCCAATCAGCAAACTCATCATGAACCAAAAACAGAACAGGTAATCTCTCTAACTCCGGAACTTTTTCATTATAAGAAAATAAACTATTAACTTTTTTTGCTTTAAAAAGTTTATAGCGTTTCTCCATTTCATTCACGACTTTATCAAAAACTTCAATCGCATCGTTTTGTTCAGTAATAATACCCTCTGAGAAATGAGGTAAGTCTTCTAAGGGGAAATAATCTGTCCCTTGTTTAGCATCAATCAAATAAATATTCACTAATTTTGGAGAATTAGTTGCACAAATATCCAGCAATAAATTTCGCAACAACACTGATTTTCCACTTCCAGTAGTACCAGCAATCAGAGTATGAGGAGCATGAGACTGTAAATCAGCAAACTCTCCACCTAAATTCAGATATAATATTTTACCATCAAATTCTTTTACTCCTACAACGAAACTCAGATTAACTCCAGCCTTTAAATTTATTTTCCGTTGCTTCCATACCTTAGATAAAGAAATGATTTCCCTTTGAGGACGAGCAATAGAAACAATAATTTTACCAGGATTTCCTAGGATATTAATCACCGTCAAAGCATGGGTTGTTAAAAGTTGAGAGCGGCGATTTTCAATATCTTTTATTTTGAGATGATCTGACCCTTGGAAAGCGATCAACGCAGCATTAGGAGTTAATCTTTCTCCTAAAATTTTCGCTTGTAAATCATACCCTAATAAAGCTTTCCGCAACTTTAAAGATGTTTCCTTTAACCATTTATCATCTGCTTGATTGTTCATTTTTGATTGACTCATTGAGTCAATCCATTTAACCACAGAGGGACTAAAGCAAGTCGGAGATTCTATCTGTTTAGAAATCTCTAATCGATGAGAATCTTGAATGGGAATAGAATCAGCATTTTTATGAATAGAAAGTTGAACTAAATCTTCTTGAGCGTTCGATTTTTCTGATAAACCTGAACTGCTTACCTCATCGAGTACAGGATTTACCCAAACAACTCTTGCAGCAGGAAAACGAGGATTATACGCTTTCCAAGGGGTTTCAGATCCCAATTGTTCACGAATAGAGACTAAGGGGTGTTGACGATGAATTGCCAAGACCAACTGACGCACAGATTCACGATTAAATATTTCTTGATAGCAGTGATCAACTTTCGCAAGAGGAACTTGATCATTACTAACAAAAGAGTCACTAGGTCCAGAAATAAATACATGAGAGTATCCTGATAGATCAATCTTGATTGAACCATCGATTAACTGTTTACGCCATTCTTCGATTGAAATTGCATCAGTTGTATTAAATTCAATACCATCCAAAAGCAAATCTCCCAGACGAGATAACCATAAATCTCTATCCAGTCGTCCTGGACTAACAAACAAAGCACTCATCATTCGTTCAACTGTATCTCTTAATTGATGTTGAGAACTTTTACGAGCATCACTGAGTCCATTCGCATCAATATATTTTGCTTCAGCAACAATTAATTTAAGGATAAGTTCATTATTTCTGATTTGAGGACTCACCGCTAAAAGATCAGCTATTCTCCCTTCTTTCTGCCCTAACCAATTAGCATAATCATCCAAGAAATACCAACCAATTGGATTTTCTTTACCTAGTTCAGAAATCAATAAATATTTACTTAAAACCACCCCCATTAACTCACTGGCATACTTACCATTTTTAGCAGCCCTTAAGACAATATCTCCTGAAATACCATTGGCTTGATCAATAAAATCCTCAGCTAAATTACTAAGTGCCATTTCATCTAGCCCTAAATTGAGAGATTCTAATCGACGCTTAACCAAAACTTGCAGAAGATTCATAGAAGAATTAGATGATACTAAAAAATTCCGGTCATCACTACGACTTTGCTGGTAGCGAATTACATTAACACCTTGATTAATTAATTGCCGTCTTTCGAGTAAATCATCATAATTAACAACCCATTCACCTAAATGATGAACCTCTTTAAAGATAGTACGAGTTTCTTCATCTTGAAATGAAATCTGTCTGGCAGGAAGAAAATGCTGATTTTCAGGACAGTCTTCCTGTTTTAATAGGCTATAAATCGCATCCAGATAAGTTTGTCCAACCAGAGGTTGACTAGGACACACCAGATATACCGTTGATTTCAGTTCATCTTTAGCTACCGGACGCTTTCTTGACCAGCGCGAGGGAACGTGCTTAAGAATCTCGGGGGTATTGTTAGATAAAGGAGTTGATTGCCAAACCAGTTCTGCCTGTCGTGAGATAATATCTTGAAGAAATACAATATCAGCAACTTTTTCTGTAGAAGAAGAGGGATTATGGGACATTAAACTAATTCGTAATTTTGCCATGAAATCACGAGCAGCTTCACTAGCAATAAAATCATCTACATCTGAACTTTCTAAAAGTTGTTGATACAAAGCACTTAATTTTTGAAAATCTTGATGATATAAAATGACCTGACAACCAGCCTCGTGATCATCATCTTGTAACTCACTCAATTTAGATACAACAGTTTTAGGAAATCTTGTAGAATCACATTGATAAAGAACAAGACTTAAATTGGTTCTCTCATGGGGCAATAATTCAAGATATCGCTTGACTAAATCTAGTAACTTAGACGAAGCTTTTTTAGGATCTTCATTAGTAGAGTATTGAGTAATTTCTTTAATTGGTTGCTCAAAAAGGCTGTAATCATTAACTGTATCAGAAAGAGAGAGCAGTAATGGTTCACTTCCTTTATATCCTAAGCATACTTCCGGATAATAAGGATGGGTAAGTTCGTTTCTCAAATCAGAAAAAAACAAACGAGAATCCCCAAAATTAACCTCTTTAGTTTTTAAAATATATTTCAGTAATCCTGCGATTTGACGAGCTTTAATACTTAAGGAAGCTAATCTTAAAGGATGCCAAGGAGCAATAATCGCAGCCGGATGTCCTCGCTCAACAGAGACACAACCTAAGCGCAAAACGGGTTGCACTAATTCAATCCGATTCTTATCTCCAGTCGCATACTGAAGTAAGGTTTTAATCAAAACTTGGTAAGCCTCAGACTGTTGTAACAAAGAGGGACTAGAAAGACCTTTTTCACTGAGCCAATCTTTTAATGCTTGTGTATAAATAGTTTCAAAACTTTCCCAAGCTTTTTGAATAGATTTCTCAGCATCAGAAGATAATCGATTATCTTGAACCGCTTTTTTCAGATTATCTAAGAAAAGTTTTCCTAAATTTTTTTTCGTTCATATTTATTAATTAATGACCCTCGATTTTGTCCATAAGCAGCCATTAAAGTTCCAACATCTTCTAAACTTACTCCTTGAAGACGACCTTTTTTATTCACTAATTCTCGTGATACTTGTGAAATAAAGCAAGGTGCTTTTTGTAGCCTTACCAAATCATGGCGGAGTTCCATCCCAATTGCATTAGGTTGACCTTTCCAAATCAATTGAATTTTATTAATTAATTTTGTAGAGTTAGCTAAATGCAATTCGACATAAAACTTTATTTCGATAGAAGATTTAGCTGTAGAAGTATTTTTTACCTCTTTTTTCTTATTTTTATTTTTTTGTTGTTCCTGTTTGAGAAGTTCATCATACTTAAATAGCCAGTGAGTATTCCAAGTAATTTCGGGGGAGGTTAACTGCTCAATCCCCCGATACCTTGTGCAGAAGTAAATTCCAACATCTGCATTTAAGTCTAACCATTGGCTTTTGCGAGAACTTTTTTGGGTTTGCACAATTAACCGAGTGTCCTCTTGCAGATTGGATTGATCATAAAGTCGTTCAAAAGCTTCAAGTAAACCTACTAAAAAATCTGTACATTCAATAGGTTGACCATAAACAAATTTATCCCATTTAACTTTTAACGACCGATCCGTTTCTAATTCTGATCGATGGGTATCATAAAATTGCTTATCATCATCATTAGCTTCTTTTGTATTTTTTCGTTTTTTCAAGGTTTCTAAATAATCTAATTCTAAATCAGTTAGACTGTTGGGATATTCATCTTCATAAAATTGTCTAGTTGAGCTATATAAATCTGTCTTTTTGGTTTTCATACCACCAAAAAGAGCATTAATATTATCAGTTTCCCATTCCCAAAACGTTAATGCTTGTGCTTGTTTATTCCATTCAGGAGGAGTTTTTATAAATTCTTCAATAACAGAGTGTGCTTCTAGAGGAACTTCATCCTTCACTTTTTCAAAAGCAGATTTTAAATCACTTGCTTCAATAGGTTGGCGACTAGGAGTTTGTTT
Organism: Spirulina subsalsa FACHB-351; assembly: GCF_026130165.1. Taxonomy (GTDB): domain Bacteria; phylum Cyanobacteriota; class Cyanobacteriia; order Cyanobacteriales; family Spirulinaceae; genus Spirulina_A; species Spirulina_A subsalsa_A. Next base: position 5,889 of record NZ_JAIHOM010000167.1, read on the forward strand.
AATGAGTAAACAGCCTCGTTTTGAGATCGCTTGTTGGTACTTATCTTGCCATTTTCGAGCGTGTCCCCATGCTTTTTCAGGAATCGCATCAAAATACCCTGAATCACGAGGCAATCGTAATGCAGGTAAAGCCCATCCCAAGGCATTAATAATAGGAACACTTTCCTCCCTAATGCGTTCACGAGTATCCATGACGTAGTTCGCAAATTGCTCTAAACTACACTCACTAGAACCCAGTAACCCTTTTAGAGCTTTTTGCCAGTATTTTTTATGATTATCGGGTAAATCTAGACCGTCACTGGCAACAGCAACCCAGATTTCAATTTGTTCTTTGAGCAATCCTGCACTTAAAGGAGAAATATCTTTGAGAGATTGTCCTTGATCATCATTCGTATTTGCTAAGAGTAAACAGGGACGGTCACAAGGAGCGTGGCGCAGGTGAACCGCTTTTTCCTCGGTAAGTATCTCTTCAGGAAGATTGTATCCTTCTACAAGAGAGCGGGGAATCTGAATTTTAATACACGAAGATAAGTCAGGAGTCGCAAGAATTGCCTGACAAATATTAGCAATTTGCTCCCCAGTGAGACGATCTAGTAAAAAGCGAGCAACCCCATCTAATTCATCTGTATTGACAGATTCTCTCAAAAATTGAGTAGCTACTTGTCCAATTAAATCGATAGCACGCATTTATAGTTTCTCCGTTGTGTAAGGATTCAGGACATAAGCACAAGCATCAGAAAGGCGTTTAAGTAATCCTAACGATGCTAGACGCTGTTCAAGGCGTTCTGCATTATCAGCAAATGCTTCTTGGTCAGCTTCTTTCCGCTCAATAATCTCAGTTGCCTGTTTTTCACCGATAATAAAGCCATATTTTTGATAGAGAATTTCTAGAAAATCCTGAAATTCCCTTCGCTGAGGGACACAACAAAGGACTAAGGTTTTTAAAAGAGAGTCAGTAGGTGCATATCGCATTCTACGACTTCCTCGACTTGAAGCTAGTCCAATTTCTTTGGTCCAACTACTGTGAAATTTACCAACGTGCTTTTTATGCCTAGTGACAGCTTGTTGACATAACTCTTCTAATAATTCATCAGGAGAATTGCCTCGTATTTTATCCTCATCCCACGAAAACTCTCGTTTCAGTGTATCTTTAATTCTTTCTAATGAATCAAAGAACTCAATATTTTTTGACCATTCATCCCAATTCGATATCCGCTTAATATAGTGTTCTATAGCTTGTTTAGTCAAATTATTATTCTTTAAAAATGTGTCAGAAGCTAAGTCACGAATAATCGTTTTTTTGGGTGCAACAATTTCAAGAATAAATTGAGGACTATCTGAACTACTCCAAGAATTTACTAATTCAAATCTATTATCATCTTCATTGCTTAAAACACTTTGAGAACGCTTCAGTAAGTAAAGTACCAGATGAACACCCATAATAGTAACTAAGTGAGGCAGAGAATCATAATCGGGAAGATTACACTTAAATAAATTCAGCCAATCTTCAGCTAAATTATCAAATTCATCTAATTTTTGATAAGGAAGATAAGGAGAATTACTATTCTTACTTACTGGTTTTGTATCTTCAGATTCTACAGGTTGTAAGAGGGCAACTAATTGGTTCCACTGGCTAGATTTTTTGCGATCAATAATTCCAATATTTTGAAGCTGTTTGAGAATTTCTGATTTCTGAGAACTACGACAAATCATTAAATACAATAGCTCTCCTGTCCGAGCAAAAAAGCGACGATCATTATTAGGATTGCCTTTCGATTGAATTCTTAAATCCTCATAGAGACAATCAACACCATAGGGAAATACAAATTTAGAACTCCAGCGTTTATTGCTATCTCCTTCTATGGCATTAAACTGTAAAAATTTTACAACTTCTAAAAAATCTCGAAATGTTGGAAACCTTTTTTGTAAATAACTAAAATCTGGCTCAGAATTATTCAGTCCACCACAGTGACTAAGCATACAATCTAGCCATTCTTTCCATTGATCATCGTTGTTGTTATATTCAGCATTAACAGACTCCAAAAAAGGATTATTAAATAATATGTTTCTCAAATAGAGACGACGATAAGATTTATATTTTAATTGGTTAAATTCCTCTTCAATAAAGGCTTTGTTTTGTTCTAGTTCAGTTTGGACAATTCCCAGGAATTCGAGGAAAGTTAACCAAGGAGTTTGTTCATCATATAGACGATGACCCCAAATCGCTTCATCTACCCACATCTCTGTTTCTCGATGGGAAGAACTTTGAGATATCGGTATAGGTAATCTGTTTAAGCTCATAATTGAATCTCCAATGTTCTGGGATTGGCTATTCCTTGATCATCTAGTTCTAACCAGAAGTGTTGAATGTTAGAAAAAAAATTGACAAAAAGCTCCTACTTCGGTAAAATAGGAGCTTGTTTTTTAAAAAAAATCAATAATTTGATTCTATCCAACTTCCCTCAAATTGTCAAAAAAT
>NZ_JAIHOM010000168.1 GCF_026130165.1 Spirulina subsalsa FACHB-351
AGAGGATTAGGCTGCTCAAAAGGGCTGACGGATTCTATTGCCAATTTGTCCTAGACCTTGAACGAGTAGAACCCCTTGATTATACAGGAAAGGAAATAGGAATTGATGTGGGCTTAAACCATTTCTTCACTGACTCCAATGGAGAAAAACTAGACAATCCTCGATTTCTTCGTCACGCTGAGAAGCGTTTAAAGAAAGCACAGCGTAAGCTATCTAAGAAGAAAAAAGGAAGCAACAAGCGTCAAAAGCAAAAGTCAAAAGTAGCCCGCCTTCATTTAAAAGTCTCTAGACAACGTAAAGATTTTGTTGTTAAGACAGCAAAAGCGTTAATCCAATCTAACGATTTGGTCGTCTATGAAGATTTGAAGGTTTCTAATATGGTGAAAAATAGAAAGCTGGCTAAGTCTATTAGTGATGCAAGTTGGTCTATGTTCACCAATTGGCTGGACTACTTTGGACAAATCCACGGGAAGTTTGTCCTAGCGGTCAATCCACAGTATACAAGTCAAGAATGTTCTAATTGTGGTTCCATTGTCAAGAAAACATTGTCTGTTAGGACTCATATTTGTTCTTGTGGCTGTGTTCTAGACAGAGATGAAAACGCCGCTATCAACATACTTCGTAGAGCCAATACTGTCGGGCGGACAGAAATTTAAGCCCTCGGACAGACTACCCACTGTCTATTAGGTGAGAGCTTAGTAGATAAGGTAACTGGTTGAACAGGGAATCCCTCGCTTTTAGCGATGGGAGCGTCAACTCAAATATAGGGCTACAAATTCGGCGGAAACTGTCTCGACTTCACATCTTGAATAAAGGCCTGAGTCGCCTCAGTCAGGGTAGCGCGTCCATTGATGTAGGCTTTTGCAAAGGGGGGTAACGTCTCCGATAGCCCCCATAAATCGGCTGTCACCAACACTTGACCATCACAAGCGGAACCGGCCCCAATGCCAATGGTGGGAATGGGCAATTTTTCGGTAATTTGGGCAGCGAGGGGGGCGGGGATATGTTCAAGGACGAGGGCAAAGGCTCCCGCTTCGGCAATGGCGATCGCTTCCTTCAAAATCCGTTCCGCCTCCGCCTCCGTTTTCCCCTGTTGCTTATACCCCAATTGATGCACCGATTGGGGCGTTAAGCCCACATGACCCATGACTGGAATGCCAATACGGGTTAACTTGGCAATGGTTTCCACAATCTCGGGGCTTCCCCCTTCAATTTTCACCCCTTGGGCTTGACTTTCCTTAAGAATGCGCCCGGCCGAGTGAATGGCTTGGGCAATACTTTCCTGATAAGTGAGAAAGGGCAAATCTACCACTACTAGGGCTTGTTTAACCCCTCGGCAGACCGCTTGACTGTGGTGAATCATTTGGTCAAGGGTGAGGGGTAGGGTGTTGGCATAGCCTAGGGCTACCATGGCGAGGGAGTCTCCGACGAGAATCACCTCAACGCCTGCTTGATCGACAATTTGTGCGATCGCCCAATCCCAAGCCGTTAACATGACAAAAGGCTGGGGTTGATGTTTCCAATTCCGTAGCGTTTGCGGGGTGACAGGCATTTTTGCTCCAAGTCCTCAAAACTAATAAATCGGGGGAGGATTCCGCACAAAAGCCAAATGAGGCCGCACTAATCCCGTCGTTTGACTGACCCATGCTAACCCCTCACTGGTCCCCACCCACAATTTATTCCCCGTATCGGGAGACAAGGATAAAACCCGATGGGAGGGCAAATCCGGAATCTGCCCTAAAATGGCCCCCGTTGACCCATCTAAGTTATATAACCCATTTTCAGTCCCCACCCAGACCCGACCATCAGCAGCAAAGCGAATCGACTTGACATTGCGGCCATCAAACTCCCGAATCGTGCGGACAATGCGCTTATCAATGGGATTCACTACCAATAAATGGCTAATGGTACCCACCCACAAATTCCCATCCGGGGCCTTAGCTAGAGTTTGTACTACCCCCCCCGGAATATTGGACATTCGCCCCATAATTAAGGCGCTGGCTGTGTTCACTTGAACCAATCCCTCTAAGGTTCCGACCCACAATTGACCCTCATTATCTGTCGCTAAGGCATTTGCACTCACCCCGGGTAAGGCTTGCAAGGTGGTCATTCGTAACCCTTGATCGGGACTAATTAACACCAATCCCCGATCGGTTCCCACCCAGAGGTATCCTCGATGATCTACTAATAGGGATAACACACGATTGGAGGGCAAGCTAAAATTTTGGGCTGTCACCTCATTACTGCGAGGATCTACCCGCACCAATCCTTGATAGGTTCCCACCCAAATACGCCCAGAACGGTCTTCTGCCAAGGCTCCGATATTATAGTTAGGTAGGGCGACTCGGGCGTTAATCCGGCCTGTATTGGGGTCAATGCGGGTCAATCCAATCCAAGATCCCACCCAGAGATCCCCGGTATAATCCGGTTGCAGTGCCGTGATGCGAAAATCCCGTTCTCGGATATTCTCTTGACGGACTCGATCGGGAGGGAGGGGGGCATTGCCGGGAGGGGGTGGGGCCGATTGGAAATGGGGGGGAGTAATCCCTTCTGCTTCCAGTTGAGGCAGCCATTGGGCGAGGATTGGGGAGTGGGACAGCCCTAAGACTCCACCGGAGAGCAACAGACCGCCTAAAATGCCCAGTGGTTGGATGCTAAACTTTGCTGTTAAAGGAACCATAAGCTGAGGGTTTTCTCTAGTTCTTGAGCCGATTTTAACAGGAATCAGTGGAGTCAGGTACTGGGCGTTTGTGACTTGCTCCTAGGCTTACCTGATGGGGAGGTGTAGGCTTCTCCTTCGGGATTTCTCGGATTCGCGTTTTATGCTAACCCCACTTTTTGGCTCAGTATTCCAGAATTGAGACGTAAACTCTAGAGGTTAACAATTACAAAACTTGCATTTATCACAGCCATCTAAGGAGAAAATGATTATGTCATCAAAAGAAGCAGAAATGTTTTTAGATTTTAATGAGTTGATAAATTATATAGACGATTCTTATTCATTAGTGCATCATAATGTTGACACAGGATATTTATTAAGTTTGATTACAAGTTACTACCAATGTTATGAAATTGAAAAATTCAATATTAACGAAATATCTCAATTTACCAAGACATTAATGAATCATAAAGGAGAGCCAATTGTCACTGAAGATAATATTAAATACATAGGTTTAGCTATAGACTTCGCACGTAGCAATAACCCCAGAAAGAAAGAAACATACTGGTGTGAATTTTCACAGAAATATATTTTTGATAATAAAAGAACTGAAGTTCATACCATTGCTAAACTAGCAGTTACTTGTATCTCTAAAGATTACTTAAAATCAATCGATTTATATGATGAGCGGGCATATAATTATTATTTGTCAAACAAATGTTCTAATGTATTAGGTGACTTAGATTATGGAAAAATGGACAGTTTAGAAGAGGAAGTATTGAAATATAAAGCAATAAATGAATGATCACAAACCCACAAAAAACCTCACTCTAATCAACGAGTTAAACCCAAACTAAATATTGTCTTAATCGTCTTACTGATTACTGTTCATTGAATAGCAGTGGTTAGAGCCATATTCAGCAGACCCTAACCCATCTGAGCTAGGTTAATCCTGAACTCTCTCTCAGGTGGAGAGAGAGGTTGAGGAATTAACCGAAACGACCACTTACATATTGCTGGGTGGCTTCTTCTTTGGGGTTTTGGAAAATAATCTCGGTGCGGTCTACTTCGGCTAAATAGCCTTGACGTTTATCATCGACGACGCGCACGTTGAAAAAGGCGGTGAGATCGGCTACCCGCGAGGCCTGCTGCATATTGTGGGTGACTATGACAATGGTGTAGTTTTCTTTAAGTTGGTGAATCAGTTCTTCAATTTTGAGGGTAGAAATGGGGTCAAGGGAGGCACAGGGTTCATCCATTAGGACGACATCGGGCTGAACGGCGATCGCACGAGCAATACAAAGCCGTTGTTGTTGTCCCCCGGAAATGGCGGTGCCGTTTTGTTTCAGCTTGTCTTTCACTTCGTCCCATAGGGCTGCTCTGCGTAGGGACTGTTCGACAATTTCATCCATATCTCCCTTGATCCCATTCACCCGCACCCCATAGGCGATATTGTCATAGATTGATTTGGGGAAGGGGTTGGGTTTCTGGAACACCATGCCAATGCGACGACGCACTTGTACCGCGTCCACGTTGGAACTATAGAGATCCTGACCATGATAGGTCATTCGTCCTGTGGCGCGGAAACTGGGGATTAAATCGTTTAAACGGTTAAAACAGCGCAAGAGGGTACTTTTTCCACACCCAGACGGACCGATAAAGGCGGTTACTTTGTTTTTGGGGACTTTTAAGAAAATGCTTTTCAAGGCATGGAAATCGCCGTAATAGACGTTCCAATCTTCTACATCGATAACGGATGTACTATCACTAAAGGCTTGAGATTGATTGATCAGTTCATTGTTTACAGTCATAAAGGTGTCTCCGCACTGGACAAAATAACAATTCTCATATTTCCGTCTAGGTTATGGCTCCAGAAAGAGCGCGCTCCTACCCGCTCAAGGATTGTAACAATCGATTTTTAAGAACAGGTAAAGTGTGGGCAAGATTTTAAGGGCTGCCATTTTTCGCACAAGGAAATAATACTTTAAAGGTCGAACCTTGCTTTAACTCACTTTGAACTGAAATAGACCCCCCACATCGAATTAAGAGACGTTGTACGATGGTTAAACCCAAACCCACGCCCATTTTTTGGCTGTGGAGGGAGGGATGGCCTCGATAAAAACTGTCAAAAATTTTGGGGAGATGGTGGGGATCTATGCCTATTCCGGTGTCTTCAAAGGCGAGTTGAATGTATTCCCCTTGTAAGGAGGCTAGGACGTATACTCTACCTTGAGGGAGGGTGAATTGTAAACTGTTGTTGAGTAGGTGCCAGACGATGGAACGAAACCACGATTCAGGACAGCAAATGGGGGGTAAACCCACGGGAATGGTATAACCCAGTTGAATCCCTTGTTCCATGGCGAGGGGTTGGTAGGTGCTAACAATGCCGGGTAGAATTTGCTCGATGTATAAGCGGGGGGATGGGGTTTCTCGGGGGGGTTGATCGAGTTCAAGTAGGGAGCGCACACCTTTAATCAGGGATTGTTGGCGATCGCACTCTTGCTGTAACAAAATCAAATAACGCTCTCGTTGGGAGGGTTTCAGTTGGGGAGAGTTGAGCAATCCCAGGGCCGTTTTCATACGAGTCAGGGGGGTACTCAGTTCCCCTAGCACTTGTTGCAAGAGTTGAGAAGTTCCGACATCCTCGCCATCTCTTGGGGGGGATTGGGGGGTGAGGGTGTGTTTTAACTCAAGGGATTGTAAGGTATTCAACCACAGGGTTGTTAACCAAGGGGAGGGGGGAGGGGGAAGGGATTCCGGCACCATTTCCACTAACAAATCTTTGGGGGTGTTGTCGGAAATTACTAGATGTTTTTGAATTTCTTGCAACATGGCGATCGCCACTTGAGGATCAAAACTACACCACCCCTCAAAATAGTTGCCTTGGGAGGGTTTCGGTTGCACCACCAACACCATCACCACCACCGGAGATTGAATCACCACAAAACTATCACTAGACCTTGTATCGGCCACCTGAAAGGGAATCATTTCTCCCCACTCCCTCCCTATTCCCTTTTCCCAACAACAATAAACTTGCGTCGGTTTCCCCACTTGTTCCTGATAATGCCGAACGGTTCTCTGCCAAGTCCCTAACTCCCCACATTTAAGCCAGATTTGACTAGGCACAGGCACAGTCTGTAAACTCTCTAACAGTTCTATCAACAGTAGGTCAAGGGTTTGCCGATGGAGGAGCAGAGGAGACAGGGATGAGATTAAATCACTGGTGGAACAGTCAAACATGGAGCGTAGAAAGAGAATATTTCATCAACGGAACACAAGGCCTTGTCTCTAGATTTCATCACTGGGCAGAAGAATGGAATTGAAATAGATTCAATTGGCAAGTATTTTTTACATTTCTTTAACTTCGTTCATCAATCCCAATAAATTCCCATTGCAACGCGCTGTCTAACAGTAAAATCGTAATGTTTTTTGATATTTTTACCCCCAAAAGTTCGTTAAGCTAAAGGTGATGAGTTCTACAGGGCAACATGGCTTCATACTCTAATCAATGGTCTAAACCCCTGAACTGGCAGCTAGTGGTCTTAGCGACTCTAGGCTTTTGGCTCAGTAGCAGTGTGGTCATTGACTTTGTGATCCTTCCTAGCTTATATGCTTCTGGCATGATGGCACAAGAGGGATTTATCGGTGCGGGTTATCTAGTCTTTGGGATTTTTAACCGCCTAGAGTTACTCTGTGCGGGTTTAATTACAACTTGTTTTTTAGTGTTACATTATTATCATCATCATCTCTCTAAGTTGATTGACCGAGGATCTTTAGTTCTCTCTGGGGTTCTGTTAACGATTGCTCTCATTTATACCTACATTTTGACTCCCCAAATGAGTGGCTTAGGTTTACATCTCAATCTGTTTGATTCTGGGATTAGTTCTCTCTCTAACACGCTTCCTAACACAATGATTGCGATGCAGTTTAGTTATTGGGGTTTAGAGTTAGCTAAATTCGTAATTGGTGCGATTTTAGTTCGTTGGTGTTATCGAGAAATGCGCGAATCCTTGAGTTAATGAACTATCCGTAGGTTGGGTGTAGCGACAGCGAAACCCAACAAAATAGGCGGATTGGGTGTAGCGACAGTTTTTAGCTTCTTCCGCAAGAAACCCCACGTCTGACTCGATAGGGCAGCGTGGGGTTTCTTTCGGTCAGGCGTTATCGGTGCAAGCTAGTCGCGAGTTTCAAGTTTCAATACCTCATAGGCATTATACATCGTTTCAAGGTGTTGCAGACATGGAGTCATGATTGTCCCAAAAACAGCCATGTTTCAATACCTCATAGGCATTATACATCGTTTCAAGCGATCAGATTGCCGCCCTCCAGACTACGGACGCGTTTCAATACCTCATAGGCATTATACATCGTTTCAAGACGCAGAACTCCCAAATCAATGCAATCAATGGGTTTCAATACCTCATAGGCATTATACATCGTTTCAAGTGATCATAGTTTTTTGTGATAAGATTTTTTTGCGTTTCAATACCTCATAGGCATTATACATCGTTTCAAGCCAAAGGTGACAAAATAAAAGCTGTTAGAGATGGTCAGTTTGTTTCAATACCTCATAGGCATTATACATCGTTTCAAGCCAGTTCTTCTATTCCGTGCCTGAGTCCACAGGCGTTTCAATACCTCATAGGCATTATACATCGTTTCAAGGCGCGACCATGTAACGTCGGCACTGGGGGCAATCAGTTTCAATACCTCATAGGCATTATACATCGTTTCAAGTGATGAAGCTTAATATAGAATAAAATATACTAAATGTTTCAATACCTCATAGGCATTATACATCGTTTCAAGCAATCAAGAGTGTTCATGCTTGGATTGGCTGCACGTTTCAATACCTCATAGGCATTATACATCGTTTCAAGAGAGATTTTAGGTAGAGTTAGAACTGTTTAGTTTGCTTGTTTCAATACCTCATAGGCATTATACATCGTTTCAAGCAATTTTTGCTTTTAGGGGAGGATTGGCTCCCTCTGTTTCAATACCTCATAGGCATTATACATCGTTTCAAGAACCCGATAAGGGCGATGGTAGTGCGATAAGATTGTTTCAATACCTCATAGGCATTATACATCGTTTCAAGGTGATAATTTTCTGGGATTTCAGGGATTACAAACCCCTGTTTCAATACCTCATAGGCATTATACATCGTTTCAAGATATACAAACTGAACTCCTCGCTGGGATCTTCAGCAAGGTTTCAATACCTCATAGGCATTATACATCGTTTCAAGAGCGGCACTCTGAAACCGTTACCCCGTGTGACTTTCCCGCTTGACTTGCGCGACACCCACCCCAAAACTATAACACAGCCTTCGGGAAAAGACAAGAAAAGGCTGAAACCCTTGCCCCGTAAGGTGCGCGACAGTCCCTGATTCACCAAGCCATTCAAACCCATACCCTCCTTGAGTTTCAGCCATTTTCCCGAATCCCTAAAAAAAACACCTACCCCGTCGCGCTAATCACAGCCATCGATGGGAATAGGCAATCAAGAAATAGAGGTTGATTGAGTTGACGTTCTCCCCCGCCTGAAGGCAGGGGGATTCATCGTTCTACGAGTCTCCGTTAGCTGACAGGATTTCTCCAACCAACCAAGAGGGAATCTCTCCCGATGCGTGAATTCGGGCGCGCCCCA
>NZ_JAIHOM010000169.1:0-5141 GCF_026130165.1 Spirulina subsalsa FACHB-351
TCATTGTTTATCGACCTCAAACAACTAGATGTATACTAACATATACAGCACAAATTGTCATGCTAAGAGTGATCCCTGAGCCTTAGCTAAAGAGTCGTGCTTCGCTGTTTCTATACTGGTCGGGTTTTATCCCGTCGGTAAAACCGAGGGTCTTCACCCGACATTGCAGATAAAACCTCCAAAAATTTAAACCCTGTATTCGTAGTTGTCTTGTAGGTTGGGTAAAGCGCCAGGGCAACCCAACAAATCACCATCTAAACCTAAGCAAACCCGTCAAAATCTTCGTTCATTGTGCCGTTGAAAAAACTGCTGACCAGTCCCCATAAAAACAGCCCCTAAAACCAATAAACTCAACAGACTAGAAGGTTCAGGAGCAGAAACTTTATTAGAATTCCCGTCAGAACGCCCGCTTACTATCGCTCTCCAGTAGTCAATACGCTCCTGCGGTGTTTCCTGACACCCAAAAATTAAACTACCATTGCTAGAATCTCCAAGAATAGCCACAGCCTCCGCATTACATAAACCGAAAAAGTCAATAACATATTGACCCTCTAAACGTTCAGGAATAAAAAAGTGTTGTTTCCCCTCACCCCTGTCATAAAACGCATTGGGAATTTCCTCAAATAAGCCAAACTCTTTGGTATAGCCCAAATGTCGCCCTAAAGGGTCTGTGAGTAGAAACTCAACATTCTGGAATAACCCCTGTAAAGTGTCCGAATTGTTCGAGAAATAATGGTTCAGGAGATAGTGCAGAAAACCCGAGGAAAGAGTTGGTATCTCTAAAAGAGTTGGTATCTCTAACCAATGTAAAGTGTCCAAAGTGTTAAATTGCTGCGTACGATAAAGATACGTATAATAAGCATACGTAATATAATCAGACCGACATTCAATAGTCGTCGGAAAAACACTTAAGCATTCCCAAGGGACTTGAGAAGCTAAATGTGTACCATTAACATGGATTAATTCGAGATGGTTGAAAATAAAACCCTGACCATTAAAGATTCCCGCTTGTTCAGCGGCCCGTTCAATTAAACCAATGCCGCTAAATCGCCGAAAATCATAGCCTTTTTGTTGTACAGGGTTAATATTAACATCTGAGGAAATATAAGGGCGATTTTCCTGACTTTGAATATAAGCCAGCATCAATTCTACTTGATTGCTACTGACATAAGGAATATCAGAAAAACGTACAATTTCTCGATTTTGAATGGGGGAATTATTGGGGTCAGATGAAAGATGGAGAAATGTCCCCAAGGTGTGAGAAGCTTGCACTCCACTTTGAGAATTAACGGCAAGACAATCTTGAGCGAAAATATCCCAATAACAGGGCTGAGTATAAGCTGGACTTGATTCATAAATCTTAGACCCATCAAAGAATCCTACATGATCAAATGATGAGTTAGTCCTGGTGCTAAGAAAAACTAAGCCTGCCTCAGTAGAAATGTTAGTTTCTACATTAAAATTGTAACTCTGGCTGGGGTCTTTGGGTGTTACCAGAAATTCGATAATAGACCCCTGTTTAACTTTCAAATAACTGTCCCAGCTAGTTTCTTCACTGGCTTGTCCGTTGGTTTGATTGGTACTATTAATGTCTAAATTACCAAGGATATCCTCTCCATCAAGCAAGATTTGAAAGGTCAAGTTATTGACTGTATCTAAAGTTGTAGAAAGGTCAATATAGCCTGTAAAGGGACTTTGCCAGATTAAACTTTGTTCGGTGCTGTTGAGCGTTCCTTGAAATAGGGTCATCCCTAGGGTGGGAGAGACTCCACTAAAAAATCCTAATGTTAGGCTGGCTAAGGTGAGGAGGGTTTTATTAAGGTGTCGCATAGATCAATCATAGAAGCTAGTTGTTTTCAGTGATGTATTACTTATGAAAAATTGGTCAGTGGTGCGAATTCCACGAGATAGAAACTTTTAGAGGGATTTTGCTTGAAGGAGATGGCTGACAACCAATTGTTTAGTTAGTGCGTGCAATGGCTTAGATTTTTATTTAGCTGGAGTTAATTCTAAATTAGTCTACAATATCTGTCTCCTGTGATATTACTGAGTTTATTTAAAGAGTTGATGAAGTTTTTTTGTATTTAACAATTATTTGCATAAAGTTTTCACAAACTGGGCGTAAAAGTACGGATATTTGCTAATAATTAAACACGAGAAAGTTAGAGTGATATTTAGTCAGAATTCGGTAAATGAGAACAGACTAAATAATCACTCTGCAAAATCAACAGAGGAGTTGCGACGGACTAGGCCACAACTTAGGGGAACCTGACGAACTGGGTCAGTGAAGATTGACTTACTTTGTTCGTCTTCATTTAGTTCTCTGGAGGTGGGGCGGGTTTTGATGCAGGGTGGCCAAGATTGTTACATAAGTTTATGTTTGGCGGGGTGAGGGGGTTAAGATAGCGCAGAATGGAAAATCCCCGTCCTTTTAGGTCGGGGATTCTCACGTTGACCTTCTTTTGGGGATGGGTTGCGAGAGTAGCAGGAATCAGAAACCGGGTTTCTACATTTTTAGCGGGGGGGTGTTGGGTTGCGCTGGCGCTTCACCCAACCTACAAGTGGGGGATTGTTGGGTTGCGCTGGGGCTTTACCTAACCTACAAGCGCCTGGCTAGATAGGGGTTATTGCTGACGGGAGACGGTAAACAAAACACCACTGGCACTGAGCATAATTAATCCCATGATGGTACTAGGTTCAGGGACTGGTTTTGATTTATTGGTTGAGGTATTTTGACTCAATTGAACCCCTAGAACAGATTGATTGGGATTTGATGTGAAGATGCAAGCAGATGCTTGGTCAAAAGCGGTGCTGGAACTTAAGGGAGTTCCCCCTTGTGTGGCTGGATTATCGGGTTTACCAAAAACTTGAACCCAATAATTATCTTCTGAATTGCGCTGCCTAGAAAACCCAAAACCAATTTCTGTGTAGTTGGGGTCGAGAATATTTTCTCGGTGTCCTGGACTATTCATCCAGCCTTGGATGACTGATGTTGCACTCTGATATCCAAGAGCAAGATTTTCACCGACATAATTCCAATTATAACCTACGGCTTTGGCTCGATCTCCAACGGATGAACCGTTCAATCCTGTATGACTGAAGTAGTTATTTTGAGCCATATCTTCGGCATGATTTTGAGCGGCTTGAGTGAGTTCTAATACTAGGGTTAGATTATTCAGCCCTTGTTTTTGCCGTTCGGTATTGGTTAAATCGAGCAATTTCTGGAATAACTCTTTTTTGGCAATATTAACACAAGAGTCCTGACGGTTGACTTCTTCTGTGTTGCTTGATGGTGTGGAGGAATTTCCCGCATCTGCATTATTTATATTACTTATGTCAAGACGATTCTCACTTCCACCGCCACGCTCACAAGCAGTCAAGAAAAAGGAGAAGAAAATAATACTCCAAAAGACCTGCTTAGGAATTCTTTGCATGAGCATTTTTCTTTTTGGGTTGAATAGAACAGGAATAAGTTGTGGCGAACTAGGCCACAACTTATAAGGAATGGACGAATATTCCAGTGTTATGTTTGCTCTGGACTGGTGTGGCAAACTAGACCACAGCCAGTGAAGACGGACTGACTTTTGTTGTCTTCATTATAGTTCCCCGGAGTTGGGGTGGGTTTTGATGCAGGGTGGTCAAGATTGTTACATAAGTTTACGTTTGGCGGGGTGGGTGTGCTTTGGGGTGAAGAATCCCTGTGCTTTTAGGTCGGAGATTCTCACGTTGACCTGCTTTTGGGGATGGGTTGCGCTGGCGCTTTACTTAACCTACAAGTGGGGGATTGTTGGGTTGCGCTGGCGCTTCACCCAACCTACAAGTGGGGGATTGTTGGGTTGCGTTGGCGCTTCACCCAACCTACAAGTGGGGGATTGTTGGGTTGCGTTGGCGCTTCACCCAACCTACAAGTGGGGGATTGTTGGGTTGCGCTGGCGCTTCACCCAACCTACAAGTGGGGGATTGTTGGGTTGCGTTGGCGCTTCACCCAACCTACGGTTCTAGGGTTCTGGGCGGCAGGGGACGAGGAGATGACCGGGGGCGATTTGGGCGACTAATTCAATGTCTCCTTGGGCGTTGGTGCGCCAAGTTTGGGCTTCGATGAGGGGGGGATGGGGGAGGTTGAGGTCTTGCCAGATGTTGGTGCTGGTGAGGGGGGCGGTGGGGGAGTTGGGGAAGCCGCCGGAACCGATGTTATAGAGGGCAATGGGGTTTTCGGATTCGATGGCGGCGCATCCGGTGGCGAGTTCGGCGGTGATGAATTCTTGGGGTAGGTTGTCGAGGCTGAGTTTGTCGAGGATGTCGATGTTAACGATGCCGTCTATGCCGAGTTCGGAGGTGGCGGTGAAGTCACTTTCTGGGGTGCGACGGCCTTGGAATTGTCGGAAGCCGAAGATGCCTCGGGCGCGTCCGGTGATGTTGCCGCCGCGTCCTTGGAAGGCGCTGGCAACGATATCGCTGTTTTCGGGGAGGAAGGCGAGGATGAAGCCGCCAACGTTGAAGGTAATGTTACCGCCTGTGCCGAATCCTCCGGCTTCGGCGGTGATGTCGCTGTTGAAGCGGAGGATAATGGATTGGGCGACGGTGAGGTTGATGTTGCCGCCGTTACCTGCGGCGGTGCTGGCGTTGATTTTGCCTTGATTGTTGAGGAAGATGGAACGGGCTTGTATGTCTAGGTTGCCGGAGTTGCCTGTTCCGTCGGTTCTGATGGAGATTTCGGAGTTGTTTTGGATGGTTAAGTCTCCGGTTTGCAGTTGGATGTTTCCGGCGTTGCCTGTGCCTGTGGCTTGGGCGAGGATGCGGCTGTTGTTGTTGAGGGTGGTTTGTTGGCGGGGGGTGGCGGTGATGTTGCCGCTTTGTCCGTCAATGGTGGAGGCGGAGATTTGGCTGTTGTTGAGGTTGAGGTTTTGCAGGTTTTGCAGGGTGATGTTGCCGCCACTGCCTCGGATGGTTTCGGCTTTGAGGGTGCTGTTGGTTAACTTAATCTCACTGGCACTAATTCCTAAGTTCCCCGCGTTCCCTGTTCCGGTATTACTCACACTGACTTGAGCGTTTCCCTGTAGGCTTAATTGTGGGCTGAATAGGTCTATATTCCCCGCATTCCCTGTTCCAGTCGCGTTACTCGAAATGAGGCTATTGGTGCC
>NZ_JAIHOM010000169.1:5234-8283 GCF_026130165.1 Spirulina subsalsa FACHB-351
TTGGCTTTGATTTTCCAAAAAAAGCGATCGCATATTCCGCAACAGAACATTCCCCCCCGCTCCCTGTCTCGTTTCCGCGCTCAATTTCCCCTGATTTAACTTAATCTCACTGGCACTAATTCCTAAGTTCCCCGCATTCCCTGTTCCGGTATTACTCACACTGACTTGAGCATTATTCGTAATATTTAAAACCCGCCCTTCTAGCGTCACATCCCCAGCGCGACCAATCCCTGTAGACTGGGCAATAATTTCACTATTCCCCCCTAAATTAATCCGATTCCCGTTTAAAACCTCAATATTTCCCCCCTGACCGCTTTGAGTCGAAGCCGAAATTTTACTATTATTGGCAAGGGTTAATAATTGTGAATTTCTGACAAAAATATTGCCCCCTTGTGCCGTGTTAGTTTCAACCGACAGCAAAGCATTTTGATTTAATTCCAGAACACCCACCGTTAAATCAATATTGCCCGCCTTCCCCTGTCTTTCACTCTTGCCTAAAACTTGTCCCCCATTTAGAATCCGCATTTGATTCGCGACAATATTTAAATTTCCTGCGTCTGAATTGCCCAAAGTTTGGCTCGTAATTAAACTAGGAATTCCATTCTGAGATCCTACAACTTCAATTAAATCCCCCTTTAAACTAACCGTTCCCGCTTTACCCAAACTATTAACATCCGTTGACGTCGAAATCCTCGCCCCATCTGCCAGTGAAATATTCCCCCCATTAACCGTAATATTCCCAGCGTCACCCGTTGCAGCTAACCCTGATTCTGAATAAATTCCACTGGGACGATCTCCCACCACGCCCCTTAAAACCACATTTTCCGCATTAATAACCGTATTCCCTGCATTGCCTGCCCCCACAGTAGAAGTTAAAATCACTCCCCCATTTTCTAAGACTAAAAGAGGGGTGAAAATATTAATATTTCCCGCATCAGCTATTCCTCCTACATTTTGAGCATAAAACCCACTCCTGATATTAGCAGATAATGCCGAAGTTCCTGAGATTTGCACCGATTCAGAAGCCCTAACCGTTAACCTTCCTCCCGGTTGATCAAACGTAGGAGGAACACCAACACTAGAACCTCCTGTTAAAATAATATTGCGACCATCTAAGGTAATATTTCCCTGAGTTGTAGAAATCGTAGCAAATTGAGGAAGACCAAAATTTAAAGTTTCGGAAAGGATAATATCTCCACCGACTAAAGACAAGTTATTGCCGACGGGTAGGATTAAATTTGCTCCTTGCAATTGAATTGAACCGGGATTAGTCCCCCGTTGGATTCCTACAGGAACACTCATGGTTAACGGAGGATTATCGCCTGTTGCAGGGAAAATAGTCCCATCGCTAAAAACTATGCCTGTTCCTGTAGCAGCCGTAAAAGAACCGTTAAAATTTAAACTGGCATTTGGACCAAATATAATGCCATTGGGATTGAGCAAAAATAAGTTAAAATTCGGGTTAGTGGGTGCAGCTTGAATAAAACCATTAATCTCTGACGGTAATCCTCCCGTCACGCGACCAATTACGGTATTAATAGCCGGATTATGCTGAAATTGAGCCGTGTTAAAAAGGGGAACAGAAAATTGTTTAAAACTGTGGAATAGGTTATTACCCATCGTTGTTCCTTGGGTAATTGTGCAAGTGAATCCTAAACAATTCACAGCCGTGTTATTAGGTAAAGTTGTATCGGCAACAATTTGAGCTTGTAGGGAAGCATTAAAATTCAGCAGGCCGAGGAAAAAACCACTTGATACAACCAGCGCATTTTTAAACATATTGTTATTTAAACTCCAAAAACAAAGTTATCTGTATTTATTTGTAGGTTAGGCACAAGAAAAGCGCAACCCAACAATTTACCGCCACTATTGGAATTCTGTATTGATTCGTAGGTTAGGCACAGGAAAAGCGTAACCCAACAATTTCCCCCCAGTATTGGGAATTTTGGGTTACATTTCATTTCACCCAACCTACAAATTTAAGTAAAATTATGTCACTGAATCTAGCTCAACCCATCTACCACCAAAATATGAGAAAAATCGCTCAACTTTGCGGCATTCCAGCCTTAATTCTCTTAAGTTGGGGCGCGCACTTAAATCTCCTATTTTTAAAACCCCTTGCCGCCCAAAATCTACCCAATCCTAACCCAAATTTCCTCCCTCTGGATTCCCCCACTCCTCTCCCTCCTCCTGAAGAGTTGCTCACTCCCCCCTCCCCCCAGACTCCTCCGAGGGAGACTCTCCCCCCAGACAGTTTGACCGTGACGCGGTATGAGGTGCGGGGGAGTACAGTGTTTAGTGAGGAACAATTACAGGCCATTACAGCACCTTTTACGGGGGAAGGGGTGACGTTTGACCAGCTAGTGGCTGCACGTTCTGCGGTGGAACAAATGTATTTAGAGCATCAGTATTTAACCTCTGGGGCCGATCTGCCGTTGCAAACTATTCAAGGGGGGGTGGTGATTATTCAGGTGGTGGAGGGAAGGATTGCAGAGATTGAGATGAAGGGGTTAAAACGTCTCCCAGAACAGTATATCCGCCGACGTTTACCCAATGCCCAAAGGGTTCCCCTGCATCTATCGCGTTTGGAGGAGGAGATTCAACTCTTGCAACAAAATCCCTTGATTGAGCGGATCTCTGCAAACCTAATGCAGGGGGAAAATCCGGGGGAAAATGTGCTAGAGGTGACGGTAACAGAGGCCTCCCCTTGGCAGGTGCAAGTGGGGGTGACAAATGATCGGGTGCCGACGGTGGGAACGGTGGAAGGGTATGGAATGATGAGTTGGGGGAATGTTGGGGGATGGGGAGATCGTTTGGGGGGGAGTTATCGCAGGAGTGAGGGGAGTGAGGGGTGGGAGGTGAGTTATCTGCTGCCGTTGAATGCTCGGGAGGGGACTCTAGGATTGCGGTACAATCTTACCAATCATGTTTTCTTGAAAGCCCCGATACTTGAGGACGGGGATGAAAAGAAAAACAGTATGTAACCCGCGAAGCGTCAACACTTAATGAGCCTTGCCAGTTTTATTAAGTGTGTTATAATGGGAGCATG
>NZ_JAIHOM010000170.1 GCF_026130165.1 Spirulina subsalsa FACHB-351
GACGCAACTTGTATTGATAGGAAAGAATGAGCATCTTACGAAATGCAAGTGATTCTCTTAATTGTATTACGATTAAGAAAAAGCCGTCCTAGAAGGACGGGGCTTTAGACCCAGGGTTTTTGGTAAAATTTATAAACTTGGCTCTGGGGAATCACAAATCCCTGTTGTAGGGCCGTCCAGAGATAATCGGCTACATCGGTTTCCGATTGTTCTGAGGCGATCGCCAATGTCTCCAAATCAAACTGATTGCCAATACAGGCCGCCAGTTTCAGGCTTTCTTGGGTGTTGGGGGGTAACTTCTGCAACTGCTGGGCCATAAAGCTCACCACATCATCCGTCAACGCAACACCATGGACTTGGGTTAAATCACATTGCCAGTGATGACTTTTCCGATCAAAATAAATCAGATGGTCTTCATAGAGGGCTTTTAAAAATTGGGTGACAAAGAAGGGATTGCCCTGGGTTTTTTGTTGCATCAACAGACTGAGAGGCTGGGCGGCCTCCTCGGAACAGTTCAACGTATCGGTCACCAGTTGGTTTAAACTCTCGAAGCTTAAAGGCTTTAGGGTAATAGTGTTGACCTTAGCCCCTTGCTGCTGAATTTCTTCCAGCATCAGCATTAAAGGATGTGCCGGAAACACTTCATTATCCCGATAGGCCCCAATTAACAACAAATGACCGCTTTCTTCCTCAGCCATTAACAATTCCATCAGCTTTAAGGAAGCAGAATCCGCCCATTGCAAATCATCTAAAAAGATCACTAAAGGGTGTTTCCTCGTGGCACACACTTCTATTAAGTTCTGGAACAGTAGATTAAAGCGAGTTTGAGCCGCCGTGCCGGACAGTTCCGGCACAGGAGGCTGAAGCCCAATAATACGCTCTAGTTCCGGCAATACTTCTAAGATGGCTTGAGCATTTTCTCCTAAGCTCCCTTGGATTCGCTCCTGCCATGTTTGCAGTTCTAAACTAGACTCTGACAGCAGTTGATTTACTAAATCCCGGAAAGCCTGTACAAAGGCACAAAACGGCACATTGCGATTAAACTGGTCAAATTTGCCTTTAATAAAATAGCCCCGTTGTCGCACAATGGGTTTATGGACTTCGTGGACAACGGCTGTTTTACCAATGCCTGAAAAACCCGCCACCAGCATTAATTCTGTCCCCCCTTGGGTCACACGCTGAAAGGCATTGAGTAGCGCTTCCACTTCCGCTTCTCGGCCATAGAGTTTTTCGGGAATTAAAAAGCGATCGCACTGATCCCGTTGTGCTAAAGGAAACGGCTCAATCTTCCCAGTTCTCAGCCACTGTTCAAGGCACATTTCCAAGTCATATTTTAACCCCCAAGCACTTTGATAACGATCTTCGGCATTTTTCGCCATCAACTTCTGCACAATAGCATTCACCGTCGAGGGAAAAACGGAGGGATTCAGAACAGGTGGTGTTTTGGCAATATGACAATGAACTAACTCCATCGGATCATGACACTTCAAGGGTAATTCCCCCGTCAAGAGTTCAAATAAAGTCACCCCTAGCCCATAGAAATCCGCCCGATAATCAATCCCCCGATTCATCCGCCCCGTTTGTTCCGGGGCAATATAAGCTAATGTGCCTTCTAAGCCTGTGGGATTCTGTAAGGATTGGGTTTCTTTCGGTAACAGGGAAGCAATACTAAAATCAATGAGTTTAATTTCTTCACTATTCGGTTGAATAAGAATATTCGCAGGTTTAATGTCCTTATGGATTACATTAGCCTGATGGAGATCATGGAGAATCTGCGCCAGTTGAATGGCAATATTTAACACTTGAGATAGGCTCAAATCCTGATGGCGTAAATACTCCCGCAATGAAACACCCCCACAATCCTCCATCACTAATAAATAGCTGTGTTGATAGGTTTCTAAACTGTAAGGATGGATAATTCCCGGGATATTAAGGTTTTTGGCAATAGTGTATTGATTGCGGAATTGCAGTAAATCATTGAAGCTTGGATAATCTTGTTGCAAGAGTTTAATGACAACAGAATTCCCCTTGAGGGTTTCCCCCGATAAGCCCGGAATTGCGCGATAAACGGCAGTCCGCGAACCGTCATAAATTTGTTCAACGAGTCGATACCCTGCTAGGGTTTGATCGGCGACGGTCATTTTATTCTTCCTCTTGCCAACAATTTGATCTGATCCAGTCTTATGCGTTGAGCAGTTCCCTTCAGACTGCTGTGTTTATTTTAAAACTGGCAGAGATAAAGAAAAAATTATAGATAGAATTCTTTACTAAAAATGAGTGGTAACATTATGAGCTATTTTTTCGATCAATTAGAGTCGAAATACCTAGGGCTTGCTCAATAACTCTACTCGTGGGGCTAAGGAATAGGGAATAGGGAATAGGTAATAATTATCAATTGTCAATTATCAATTCCCCTGCTCCCCCGCTCCCCCGCTCCCCTGCCCCCCTGCTCCCCCTCTCTCCATTTAGATTCCCCACATCTTTCGCCCCGTAAGACCTAAAATGGGATGAATCATCCCCCATGATTTGAGAAGTCCCATGATCTTAAAAAACCCCTTTTCTACCCGTTCCGATCGATGGCAACCCATTATTAAAGCCTTTACCAAAGCCTTGGGCGCGCAAAATGTAATCCGGCGTAAAGATGAACTCCTGACCTACGAATGTGACGGACTCGCTGCCTATCGTCAACGTCCCGCTTTAGTCGTCTTGCCCCGCACCACTGAAGAAGTTGCCCAAGCGGTCCAAATTTGTCGGGAGTACCAATTACCTTGGGTGGCACGGGGTGCCGGAACCGGACTGTCCGGGGGGGCCTTACCTGTCGAGGAAGGGGTGTTAATCGTCACGGCCAAGATGAAGCGCATCCTCAATGTAGATTTAGCCAATCAGCGCGTTGTGGTGCAGCCCGGTGTGATTAATAACTGGGTGACACAGGCCGTGAGTGGGGCGGGATTCTATTATGCCCCCGACCCCTCTAGTCAGATTATCTGTTCCATTGGGGGCAATATTGCGGAAAATTCTGGGGGGGTTCACTGCCTGAAATATGGGGTCACGACCAATCATGTCCTCGGATTAAAAATCGTTACCCCACAAGGGGAAATTATCGACGTGGGGGGGTGTGTTCCTGAAATGCCCGGATATGACCTGACGGGGCTGTTTGTGGGGTCTGAGGGGACGCTAGGCATCGCTACGGAGATCACCCTGCGCATTCTCAAAACTCCCGAGGCGATTTGTGTGCTGTTGGCGGATTTTGAAAGTATCGAAGCGGCCGGGGGGGCGGTGGCAGATATCATTAGCGCGGGGATTATTCCGGCCGGGATGGAAATGATGGACAATCTCAGTATCAATGCGGTGGAGGATGTGGTCGCTACGGGGTGTTATCCTCGGGATGCGGGGGCGATTTTGTTGGTGGAGTTGGATGGTTTGGAGGTGGAGGTTTCGGGGAATAAGCAGCGTGTGGCCCAGTTGTGTCGCCAGAATGGAGCGCGTCAGATTACGTCAGCTTCTGATGGGGAAACTCGTTTGAAACTGTGGAAGGGGCGTAAGGCGGCTTTTGCGGCGGCTGGCCATATGAGTCCTAATTATTTTGTGCAGGATGGGGTAATTCCTCGGACGAAGTTGGTTCAGGTGTTGGGGGAAATTGAGGCGTTGAGTCGTGAGTCGGGTTTTGCGATCGCCAATGTGTTCCACGCCGGAGATGGCAACCTACACCCCCTCATTTTATACGATCAAGCCGTGCCGGGGGCTTTTGAACAGGTGGAAAAGGTCGGGGAAGAAATCTTGAGGCTTTGTGTGGAAGCAGGGGGCAGTTTATCGGGAGAACATGGCATTGGGGCCGATAAAAATTGCTCTATGCCTCGGATGTTTAATGAGGTGGATTTAGAAACTATGCAATATGTGCGGGCGGTGTTTAATCCTGATGGATTAGCGAATCCGGGCAAATTGTTCCCCACACCTCGCACTTGCGGAGAAGCGGCGAATCAACGACCCCAAGGGGAATTTAAAGGGGCTTCTTTATTCTAGGGTTTCCAAATTATGGATCAACTCTCGGAGAAGTTTCTCCTAATACTTAAAGCTCCTTGTAACCTTTGTATACTGTTCCCTGTTCCCTAGCCCCACGAGTAGAGTTATTCGGCAAGCCCTAGCTACTCGGCAGAAACCCGTAAAATAATGGCATTGTCTCTCAAAATTATGACGAATACAAACACGATTTACGAGAAAATCCGTCAATTTTATGACCAGTCTAGTGGCCTCTGGGAACAGGTTTGGGGCGAACATATGCACCACGGTTATTATGGGCGCTCTGGTAGTTATAAAGTTAACCGTCGTCAAGCGCAAATTGATCTGATTGAGGAGTTACTCTATTGGGGTCAAGTGCAGTCCCCCCAACGCATTTTAGATGTAGGGTGTGGGATTGGGGGGAGTACCTTATATTTAGCCCAAAAGTATAATACAGAGGCCGTGGGGATCACTCTGAGTCCGATTCAGGCGGCAAGAGCTAAGGAAAGGGCTTTGGAGGTCAAATTAGACCAAAAGGCATCGTTTCAGGTGGCAAATGCCCTAGAAATGCCCTTTCCTGATGATTCTTTTGACTTGGTGTGGTCTTTGGAAAGTGGGGAACATATGCCCGATAAGGCGGAATTTTTTCGCCAGTGTTATCGGGTGCTGAAACCGGGGGGATTGTTCCTCTGTGCGACCTGGTGCCATCGTCCGACGAATTCTTTGGCGGGGGAGTTGACGGTAGGGGAGCAACAACATTTAGATGCGATTTATCGAGTTTATTGTTTGCCCTATGTTATGGCTTTACCGGACTATGAGGCGATCGCAAAAGATTGTGGTTTCCGGGATATACACAGTGATGACTGGTCTACAGCCGTCGCCCCTTTTTGGGATATTGTGATTGATTCAGCTTTAAACCCCAAAGTCCTAGCAGATTTATTTGCTTCTGGTTGGTCTACAGTAGAGGCCGCTTTAGCATTACCTTTAATGAGTCAAGGCTATAAGCGTGGTTTAGTGCGATTTGGTGTGTTATCCGGTCGTAAGTAGGGCTTGCTGAATAACTTCGGGAGTCGGGAGAGGGGGAGCAGGGGTGATAATTGACAATTGATAATTATTACCTATTCCCTATTCCCTATTCCCTATTCCCTATTCCCTATTCCCAAGGGTCTAGAACTCCCGCACACTGGGCTGACCGTCTTTAATCTCACCCACTAAAACCGTATTGACACAGTTGACAAACACACCATTTTCTAGGACACCCGGAATATTATTAATCTTTTGTTCTAATTCCACGGGGTTGGGGATATCATTAAACTTCACATCAACCACCAGATTTCCTTGATCTGTCACCACAGGCCCAGCTTTTTTAATCCCCATGCGTAATTCTGGCTGACCCCCCAAAGCTTCTAAAGCGCGCATGACCGGGCTAATCGCCATAGGGATCACTTCCACAGGAACTTTAAACGTAGACCCCAATTTATCTACTAATTTCCCTTCATCCACCACCACAATAAAAGTTTTCGCCAGATAATCCACCACTTTCTCCCTGGTGTGGGCAGCGCCTCCCCCTTTAATCAGGTTTTTCTGGGGGTCTACTTCGTCGGCCCCGTCAATGGCAACGTCAATGTGATCAATCGCATCGAGGGTGGTCAGGGGTATGCCATACTGTTTGGCTAATACTTCCGCTTGGAAAGAGGTCGGGACTCCTACAATGTTGGAGATTTCGCCCTTTTTCAGGCGATCGCCAATAAACTCAATAGCATAGGCCGTCGTGGACCCAGTACCTAGTCCCACAATCATCCCAGACTCCACACGCTGGGCCGCCGCTTTGCCCACTTCTTGTTTCATTACCTTAACGGGATCACTCATAACTCATTGCTCCATAGATTTCCCCTAAATCCTTGCATAGATTGATCCCTCTAGCAATCCAGTTCTCTTGACACGCTGGGGGCTAAAATTTGTTACAATTATTTAAGAAATTTTGAGATAATTGATCTCATCCCTTAGTCATCTTATTGAATCCGCACACAGTCTATATGTCTCTTCCCATTCGTAACGTTGCGATTATTGCCCACGTTGACCACGGCAAAACAACACTGGTTGATGCACTGCTTAAACAATCGGGGATTTTCCGCGAAGGGGAAGATGTCCCGGACTGCGTGATGGACTCCAACGCCCTAGAACGGGAACGGGGTATTACCATCCTCTCCAAAAATACCGCCGTTCGCTACAAAGACACTTTAATCAACATCGTAGACACCCCCGGACACGCGGATTTCGGCGGCGAAGTCGAACGGGTGTTAGGCATGGTAGACGGTTGTATTTTAATCGTCGATGCCAATGAAGGCCCCATGCCTCAGACCCGCTTTGTGTTGAAAAAAGCCCTCGAAAAAGGCTTACGTCCCATTGTGGTGGTGAATAAAATTGACCGTCCCAATGCCGACCCCGATGTAGCTATTGATAAGGTCTTTGACCTGTTTGTAGAGTTGGGGGCCGATGATGACCAATGCGACTTTACCACCCTTTACGCTTCCGGTTTACAAGGGTTTGCCAAAGCCTCAATAGATGAGGAGGGGGTAGATATGCAGCCCCTGTTTGAGGCGATTCTGCACCATGTTCCGCCCCCGGCTGGAGATCCCAACAAACCTTTACAGTTACAGGTGACGACGCTGGATTATTCCGACTATCTCGGTCGGATTATTATTGGTCGGATTCACAATGGGGTCATTCAAGCGGGACAACAGGCCGTTTTGTATAAGGATGATGGTTCCATTGTTAAGGGAAAAGTCAGTAAATTATTAGGCTTTGAGGGCTTAAGTCGCATTGAGATTGCTGAAGCTTCAGCCGGAAATATTGTCGCCGTGGCGGGTTTTGCTGATGCCAATATTGGGGAAACCATTAGTTGTCCAGAAAACCCCCAAGCCTTGCCCTTAATCCGGGTGGACGAACCGACCTTACAAATGACCTTCTCGGTGAATGACTCCCCCTTTGCCGGACAAGAGGGCCAATATGTCACCTCTCGCCAACTGCGCGATCGCCTGTACCGGGAATTAGAAACCAACGTCGCCCTCCGAGTCGAAGAAACCGACTCCGCCGAAAAATTCCTAGTTTCCGGTCGGGGGGAACTCCATCTGGGGATTTTAATTGAAACCATGCGTCGGGAAGGCTACGAGTTCCAAGTGTCTCAGCCTCAAGTGATTTATCGGGAAGTGAACGGTCAACCCTGTGAACCTTTCGAGTATTTAGTGTTAGACGTTCAGGAAGACGCGGTAGGGTCTTGTATTGAGCGTTTGGGTCAACGCAAGGGCGAAATGCAGGATATGCAGGTCGGGGCCAATGGACGGACTCAGTTAGAATTTGTCATCCCCGCACGGGGTTTAATTGGTTTCCGAGGGGAGTTCATCCGTCTGACTCGTGGGGAAGGCATCATGAACCACAGTTTCTTAGAGTATCGTCAGTTAATTGGGGAACTGGAAACCCGTTACAATGGCGTGATGATTGCCTTTGAGGAAGGGGTGGCCACCTTCTACGCCCTCAAGCAAGCGGAAGACCGGGGGTCTTTCTTTATCTCACCGGGGACGAAGGTCTACAAGGGAATGATTGTGGGTGAACACAATCGGCCTCAAGATTTAGATTTGAATGTCTGTAAAACTAAGCAATTAACCAACCATCGTTCCGCAACGGGGGATGAGTTGGTGCAGTTACAGACTCCGGTGGAAATGAGTTTAGAACGGGCGCTGGAGTATATTGGCCCTGATGAGTTGGTGGAAGTTACGCCTGAGTCGATTCGTTTACGGAAGATGAAGGCGAAAAAGTTAGCGAAGCGTTAGGTTTTTAATAGGATTGCTGGGAATCCCCCCTAGGGGGATTCTTTCTTATGGCGAGTCAAAAAAACAACAATCCCACGGGCTTTAGCTGTGGGATTGTCAAGCACTTTTTTTATGGGGGCGGAGAGACTTGAACTCTCACGGTTATTACTAACCAACGGATTTTAAGTCCGTAGCGTCTACCATTCCGCCACGCCCCCCTGTTTTCAGAGGCGAACTTCATCATAGCAGGAAAAAAACTGGCTTGGCAAATTAATTTATTTTATGCTTCCTTAGTACAAAGTTTTGCCAAAGTGATAATTGACAGTCCCACTAGAATCCCGTGATGGCGAGGGGGAGCAGGGGAGCGGGGGAGCAGGGGAGTCGGGTGTAATGTCATTGACTAACTTTGACTAACTTTAGCCAGAAACCGGGTTGCATTCATTGTCTAGTTT
>NZ_JAIHOM010000253.1 GCF_026130165.1 Spirulina subsalsa FACHB-351
AACTTACCCGTTGATTTGGGGGGCAGTTAAAGCCACAGGAGCAGCTTCACCACTAGCTAAGTCTAAGGGGAAGTTGTGAGCGTTGCGCTCGTGCATTACTTCAAACCCTAAGTTAGCGCGGTTCAGGATGTCAGCCCAGGTGTTGATGACGCGACCTTGGCTATCTAAGACAGATTGGTTGAAGTTGAAACCGTTCAGGTTGAACGCCATGGTGCTTACGCCCAGAGCGGTGAACCAGATCCCAACCACCGGCCAGGCTGCTAAGAAGAAGTGCAGGGCGCGGGAGTTGTTGAAGGAAGCGTATTGGAAGATTAAGCGACCGAAGTAACCGTGAGCAGCCACGATGTTGTAGGTTTCTTCTTCTTGACCGAATTTGTAACCGTAGTTTTGAGATTCGGTTTCGGTGGTTTCACGCACTAAGGAAGAAGTGACCAGAGAACCGTGCATAGCGCTGAATAACGCACCGCCGAACACCCCGGCAACACCCAACATATGGAAGGGGTGCATGAGGATGTTGTGTTCAGCTTGGAACACCAACATGAAGTTGAAAGTCCCACTGATTCCTAAAGGCATCCCATCGGAGAAAGAACCTTGACCCATGGGGTAGATGAGGAAGACAGCAGTAGCGGCGGATACGGGGGCAGAGTAAGCCACACAGATCCAAGGACGCATCCCTAAGCGGTAGCTGAGTTCCCACTGACGACCGAGGTAGCAGAATACACCGATCAGGAAGTGGAAGATCACTAACTGGTAGGGACCGCCATTGTACAGCCACTCATCGAGGGAAGCAGCTTCCCAGATGGGGTAGAAGTGTAAACCAATGGCGTTGGAGGAAGGAACAACAGCACCAGAGATGATGTTGTTACCGTAGAGTAAAGACCCTGCAACAGGTTCACGAATCCCATCGATGTCCACGGGGGGAGCAGCGATGAAGGCGATGATGAAGCAGGTGGTGGCGGTTAAGAGAGTGGGGATCATGAGAACACCGAACCAACCGATGTAAAGACGGTTATTGGTGCTGGTTACCCACTGACAGAACCGCTCCCAAACGTTGGCGCTTTCGCGCTGTTGAATGGTGGTTGTCATGGTTT
>NZ_JAIHOM010000254.1 GCF_026130165.1 Spirulina subsalsa FACHB-351
CTGTAGGGTCCCGGATGATCAAATGAGCTATAGGAGTTATCCTCTGCTGGCAGCCAGAGAGCTTCTACAGCAATTCATTCGGGAGCAGGTTCATGGACATCAAGCTGCATAAGCAGGCGACCACTACACCGAAGATCCGTGCCGAGATCCAGGCAGCGCCTTCCAGCCTCACGGATAGCGAGCTGGCCCGCCAGTATGGGGTCTCCCCCGCGACCATCCGGCGCTGGCGGTACCGCGATGATGTCCATGACCGACCGCACACGCGTCACAACCTACTAGCCACCCTCACGTCCGAGCAGGAGGAGGTGCTGATCGCCGCTCGCGAATTCCTGCGCCTCGGCCTGGATGATCTGCTCGTCGTGGCACGTGAGTTCCTGAACCCTCGACTGTCTCGCTCAGGCCTGCACCGCATGCTCCAGCGGCGCGAGGTGCCGACACTGGCAGAACTGGCTCGGCAGGACGCTGGCGATGATGGCAAGCCCCGGCACAAGCCCTTCAAGGACTACGAGCCCGGGTACGTGCATATCGACATCAAGCACCTGCCTCAGATGCCTGATGAAGAGCAGAAGCGCTACCTGTATGTCGCCATCGACCGTGCCACACGCTGGGTCTATCTGGAGGTCAGACGCAGCCAGTCTGCCAAGGATGCCAAGGCGTTCATGAAGCGCGTGGAGGAGAAGGCTCCCTTCACGATCCAGACGGTGCTCACTGACAACGGCAAGTCGTTCACCGATCGCTTCACGCGGGCAGGTGAGCGCAAGCCCAGCGGCCGCCACCCCTTCGACCAGGAGTGCCAGGCCCATGGTATCGAACATCGCCTGATCAAGCCGGGAAGGCCGCAGACGAACGGTATGGTGGAGCGGTTCAACGGCCGCATCAGCGACGTGCTGGCGACCCGGCGCTATACCTCAGGCGAAGACCTGGAGCAGACGCTCAAACGCTACGCTTGGCTGTACAATCACCACATCCCACAGAAGGCGCTGCATCATCAATCACCGATCACGGCGATGAAGGAGTGGCAGGCCAAGCGGCCTGAGTTATTTACCAAACGAGTGGTCAATCACACGGGACCCGACA
>NZ_JAIHOM010000255.1 GCF_026130165.1 Spirulina subsalsa FACHB-351
GGTAGGGCATACCGGAACTCACGCTTGGGGAGAGATTCCCTCTGGCTTGGTTGGATACGTCCTGCCAAGTTAAGGAAACTCGTTGAACCAAGAATCCCTCGCTTTTAGCGATGGGAGTGTCAATTTTGCCCCTGATAATCAAACCGTCGTCAGTGGGGGTGATGATGGCACTATTAAGGTGTGGAATGGCTCAACAGGGCAGGAATTGCGCACCCTCACCGGGCATTCTGACGAAATTTTGAGCCTTGATATCAGTGCTGATGGGACAACGTTGGCCAGTAGCAGTAAAGATAACACCATTCGCCTCTGGAACATTAACACCGGAGAAACTATCCGCACCCTCACCGGACATCAAGATTTTGTGGAAAGTGTAGCCATTAGTGGCGATGGTCAAAAGGTCGCTAGTGCTAGTTATGATGGCACTGTGAGGATTTGGAATGCTGCCACAGGGCAACAACTCCAGACTCTGCGCGGTCATGATGGTATTGTACTAGCCGTGGATATTAGCCCAGATGGTCGTCGGGTGGCGAGTGGGGGGGTTGATGGTACGATTCGGCTGTGGAATCCTGACACTGGACAGGCAATCTTCACCCTAGACGCTCATGGTAGCGATGTGAATTGGGTTGCGTTTAGCCCGGATAGTCAACTGTTGGCGAGTGCGAGTCGGGATGCAACGGTGAAGTTGTGGAACTTGAGCGCGGAAACCCTGTTAAGGAGCTTTACGGGACATACGGGGGAGGTGTTCACGGTTGCCTATCATCGCAATGAGCAACTGTTAGCCAGTGCCGGGCGCGATCGCACTATCCGAGTCTGGAATCTCAATTCTGGAGACGAAATCGCCGCACTAACGGGACATACAGAATGGATCTACAACCTAGATTTTAGTGCTAATGGTCAGCAGTTAGTGAGTGGGGGGATGGATGGCATCGTCAAACTCTGGCAATTAACCATTAACAATTAACAATCCCGACTCCCCATTCCCCCTCTCCCCTGCGAAGAGAGAAGTGAGAATTATTACCAACTCCCGACTCCCGACTCTCCCCTGCTCCCCCGCTCCCCTGCCCCCCTGCTCCCCCG
>NZ_JAIHOM010000171.1 GCF_026130165.1 Spirulina subsalsa FACHB-351
CTCCCCTGCCCCCCTGCTCTCTAGCCCCACGAGTAGAGTTATTCAGCAAGCCCTAAAATAGGTGTAGCCCTATTGCTTCCTTTCCTCCTCCACTCACACGGTTATGACTGATTCTGCTCCTACCTTACCCTTAGTCTTTAAGGGAATCGCGCTCTTTACTCCCGGAGGCGATATTATCTATGGCATTGACCCCAATAAACAAGACCGATGGCATACCCATCTTTGTACAGGGTTACAAGAAGTCCTTGGGTTATCGGAACCGCCTCATTTTCTCATTCCCAGTTATACGGCCACCATTGACCGTTGGCGAGATCCTAAAACCCGAAATCTCCATACTGTCGCGGAATGTTATCCTCCGGTACAACGCTATAAATACTTGTTAAATGCTCTCTTTGGGACTCCTAATCTTATTTGGCAGGTGGTGCCGTGGCAAGAGGAATTTTGCGAACCTTTGATTGTGGAGAGTTATCGTTCTCGCTTTCCCGAATTATGGGACTGTCATGATTTAATTATTCCCTATCATCGTTTGCCCAATCCTTGGGATGACTTCCAAGCTGCGCCCGATTTGCCTCTGCCGGAGTCGCCTAACACTTATGTCTTAAGGCTATTTATTTCCGGCGATCGCAGCAGTACGGAAAAAACCCTCATGAACCTTCATAAACTGCTAGAAGACGGCTTAAAATTTCCCTACACCCTCAAAGTCATTGACATCTTCAAACATCCTGAACAGGCCGAAAAAGACCAAGTATCCGCCACCC
The DNA here is from genome assembly GCF_026130165.1 of Spirulina subsalsa FACHB-351. Lineage (GTDB taxonomy): Bacteria > Cyanobacteriota > Cyanobacteriia > Cyanobacteriales > Spirulinaceae > Spirulina_A > Spirulina_A subsalsa_A. The sequence continues at coordinate 759 of NZ_JAIHOM010000171.1, forward strand.
CTACCCTCGTCCGGGCTTGGCCGACTCCGGTTCGCCGAATTGTAGGGGAGTTGGAGGATACTGAACGGATTTTAAAGATTATTGCAACGGTTTAAGCCCCTCCCCAACGGGCGCGATAGGGACGGATATCTAAGTGTAATAAATTGGGATACTGGACATAAATCCCCATGCCTCCAGGCCAATTACTCAAACGGCTGGCCATTTGTCGCCCGGTTAAACCCGGCCGCAGAAAGTCCACCGCTTGACCGGATAAATGGCGGGAATTGGTCGCTCCCCCGGCTTGACGGTTCCAAGGTTCGGGACGATACCAACTGGTGATAGTCATGGGGAATCCGCCTAAGCGTTGCCGCACTTCTTCTAAGCGGGAAGCGAGGGCGAGAATGTTTTCGACATGGGCTTTGGATTGGGGCATACGCTGGCCATTATGTAAGGCTTCTCGCCAGAAAAAGTGACCGTTGGGCAGAATGGGATCATTGAGGTAGAAGGTGCTGGTATAACCGGGTAGGTTAAAGGCATCGTTTCGTTGAACTTGAGGTTGTTCTACGGCAGGTTCTTGTTGTAAAGGTTTGCCGTTTTCGAGAATTTCAATATGGTCTACAAAGGCGTACCAAGTGTTAAAGCCATTGAAGGTGTGATCTCGGAGGGCGACTCTTACATGGTTGCCTTCCTCTTTCCAACTGTGCAAGGGCAGGATTTCCCCCCGATTAATGGTGTATTTCAAGTTGGGATCAGAAATGAGGGTGCTATCAATGGGTTGTTGTTTCAGCACCGTATCTCGGATAATTTCCAAGGCTAAACGGGGGATGGGATTACCGAGGAGTTGGGACCAGGTTTGGGGCCCGACAATCCCATCAGTCGCTAGTCCTTGACGGCGTTGAAAGCTTCTCACCAGTTCAACGGTGGGTTGATCATAAACGGCGGTGAGTTCCCCCCCGATGCGAAATTGAACATAGCGCACGGCAATGCCTTCAGCCTCATTGGGACGTAAGACGGGTTGGGTGAAAATTTCGTCTAGGGCGTTCCAAGTAAAGGATACGGGAGATCCGGCGGCGTTAATGCCGATAATTTCATGAAACCGTTGGGTGGCGGACTGGGTAGCGGGTCCGGTGATGCCGTCTTCAACTAAACTTCTGCCGTTGCTATCTCGAATCTGGAGACGATTCAGGGCTTCTTGTAGTGCTTTGGTGCGATCGCCCGGACTGGGTTCATTTCGACTGCTATCTGGGAGCCTCCCGGCTAATCCAATGACAATGGCGTTTGCCATAGCGGTGGTGTTATAGCGGTTCATGTCTCGTTCTGAGTCCATGAAACAACATTCCACCAAAATAGCGGGCATATTGGTATTTCTCAACACATAGAGATGAGAGCCATTTTTCACTTGGCGATTAAAAAAGCCTAGGGCTACAATACTTTCTAACACAGGTTGAGCAATGCGCCGCCCGGCATCACTCACCGCATAGATTTCGGTTCCGTGGGCGCTGCCATTAAAGGCATTGAAATGAATGGAAACGAAGACATCGACTCGGTGGGTGTTGGCGGCATTAACACGCTGCCAGAGCGAATTCGTGACACTATTGGCTTGGCTGGGGGTGCAGTCAATCACTTCATGACCCAGATCCCGCAATTTCTGAATCACTTGTGTTCCGACGGCTTTGGTGAGATCATCCTCTAGACCAAAGCGGGAAGATGCCCCAACATCTGGCGGGGCATTGTGTCCCATATCAATTCCATATTTCATAACTGTTTTGTCTTTGCACTCTCATTATTCTGCCTTATCGTAATCAATCGGGAGCAGGAAAACTCTGCCTATTTCTGCTTGGGATGTGGTTTGAGGCATCAATTATCAATTTTCAAGGCTACCGTCTCGGGTGTAAAGTAATGAAATGGCAATTCACTTGCTGACCCACGAGAGAGACAAGAGAACACTATGAAAATTGGCGATCGCGTTCGTGTTAAAGAATCTGTTATTGTGTATCATCACCCCGAAAACAAAAAACAAGCGTTCGACATCAAAGGGATGGAAGGCGAACTAACAGCGATTATTACGGAGTGGGAAGGTAGACCTGTAAGCGCAAATTTTCCCTACCTCGTCCAGTTCAGTAAGAAATTCCGCGCCCACCTCAGAGAAGATGAACTAGAAAGTATTTAATGGATTTATCCCCCCTAGCCCCCTTTGGAAGGAATTTATCCCCCCTAGCCCCCCTTTGGAAGGGATTTATCCCCCCTAGCCCCCCTTTGGAAGGGGGGGAAATACGGGGGGGGAAATACGGGGGGATAAGAAGGCTTAACCAATATTGACAAGTTAAGAGAGGTTAGTCGGTTGCTATCCATCCCCTTGTGGGTGGGGCAGTTGACTAAAACTAGGGTAGGGGGATTTCTTGGGGGGCAAGTTCCCCCTGACCAGGACGGGCTAAGGTTGTGGCAACAACGGCCGTAAATCCGCCAAAGAAGATAAAGCCAATTAGGGCGGCGGCTGTTGAGAGTTGCTTCAAATTGAATGTTTTAGGGAAGGTCAGAGTACGCACTTCTAGCGATCCGACATGGCTTTCATAGAGAACTACCATTTCATTGTAGCCAAGCATTTCCATATAAATTTTCTCCTTAAAGTGTGGAAGGGGTAGAAGTTGGAATTGAGCTAGAATAGCCCCTGAATTAGCCTCGTTTTTACCCGCCATCATAGCATTGGATTCAAGCTTGATTCACTTCTAAAAGACCTGGGGGCGGGTGAATTTCGACACAGCCAGCCTTGAGGTCAATCACAGGCACAATGTCCTTAACAAAGGGAATTAAGACCGTTGGCGGTTTTGACTGTTGCCGCCGTTGTTTGTTCCTTTTCGGGGGGGATAATTCTGTTTCCGGAGAATTTTCGGGGGGGGGAGTCTTGAGGGTAACTTCTAGGAGATCATGGCCTGCGCTGAATACGTCGGTGATTTGTCCGATGGTTTCTCCGGTCAATTGGTTAATGACTTGGAGGTTGAGCAGATCGGCGACGTGATATTCTTCGTCCTCTAGGATGGGGCGATCGTCTTGGGAGACTAATAATTTAGCCCCTCGGAGATTTTCGGCTTGGGTGCGATCGCCAATTCCGGCCAATTCAATCACATACAGGTTTTTCCCCGGCAAAACTCGTCCGGCCACTAACTCCACCATTTGGGGGGCCGAAGCGTTGGGCAATTGTAACCAGCGCAGACCGGGATTGAGAAAGCGTTCCGGGAAATCGGAGCTAGGATAGACCCGCAAGGCTCCCTGAAGGCCTTGGGGAGAGACAATGGTTCCGACTTCAATTAGATTATCTGGGGCAATTTCGGGGAGGGGGGAGGTTTGAATCATAGGTTTCTAGACTAATAGTGTTTGGAGAAACGAGAATCAGGTCAAGTAGATAAGGGCTTTTGCGATCGCAGATTCCCTTACGATCTTAAACTGAATCACACTATCTAGCACAGAGCAAGATAGAGCGGGAATCTCTCTGAATTTCCCACGGGAGCGGTCACAGAAGCACCGTAGACAGCTACAATAGCCCCTGTAGAGATTGATCGACTATGCTCAAACCCATTGCATTACTTGGCGCTGCGGGCGCGTTTTTAGGCGTTTTAAACTTTCTGAGCCCTCCCCCTCAAATTGAAGAGGTCTTAGCTTGGGAGCAAACCCCCTTTTTTCAACTGCCCAGTGAACCGGATGCTCAAGCCGAACAAATTGTACAACAGTATTTAAACGACTTAGCCGCTCGGGGAATTGCCGCTAATCGTCAAGGGGTTTGGCTTCAGTCGGATATGACTCGTTTAGCCGTGCGACGGGGACAAGACCCGATGTCTGCGGCCTCTTTGACTAAAATTGCTACGACTATCGCAGCCTTGGAAACTTGGTCGCCAGACTATCGTTTTGAAACCCGTGTCTATAGTACCGGACCCATTCGGGAAGGGGTATTACAAGGGGATTTGGTGATTGAAGGCAGTGGGGATCCGTTTTTTATTTGGGAAGAGGCGATCGCACTGGGAAACGCCCTGAATCAGCTAGGCCTGAAGCGTGTTGAGGGCAACCTCATTGTCGTGGGGAAATTTTACATGAACTATCGCACCAACCCCAACGTTACCAGCCAACTCCTCCTCCAAAGTTTCAACTCTCAGCACTGGCAAGGGGAAATCGTCACCCAATACAGCTTAATGGCACCTGGCACCCCTCGCCCCCAGATTGACCTGCGTGGTCGCATCATTACCCAGTCACAACTCCCCAGCAACTCCCCCACCCTGTTATTGCGTCATCAGTCCGTCACCTTGGCGGAAATCCTTAAACAGATGAATATTTACAGCAATAACATGATGTCCGAAGCCCTCGCGGAGTCCATTGGGGGGGCAGATGAGGTCATGCGTATAGCCTCCGAGATTACCCAAGTTCCCCCCCAAGAAATCCAACTGATCAACGGTTCAGGTTTGGGTGTTGCGAATCGCATCTCTCCCTACGCTTCCGTTGCCATGTTAATGGCCCTAGAACGTCAATTAGCGGATAATTCCTTGGGGGTGGGGGACTTATTCCCCGTAGAAGGCCGAGACACCGAAGGCACCATGAAAACCCGTAATTTCCCCCCCCATACTCTGATTAAAACCGGAACTCTCGCCTCGGTCAGTGCTTTAGCTGGAGTGTTGCCGACACGCGATCGCGGTTTAGTGTGGTTTGCCATCATCAACGAAGGAGGAGATATCCTAGAATTAAGGAGACAACAGGATATTCTACTGCAACGTTTATCCCAAGCTTGGGGAGTTGCTCCTCTTCCCCTGTCCGACCAAAACAAAACCCCAGAAAAAATAGGCGATCCCAGTCGTATCCTCAGCGAATTTTGATCCTCCAACTGGCTAAAAACCCAGTTCCTGAGCCGTGGATCATGTCACCGGATTTAGATGATCTTTTAACAAAATGTTGCGGAATTCCCCTCACTGCAAGCGAGGAATGGGATGAATAGCAACCAATAAACCAACTGAGCGATCGCGAATTCTCGGATGAGCAGCTACAATATTATCGGCAACAGCCAATCAAGATAATGTATAAGGCATACAAGTATCGCATCTACCCAACCAACGACCAAAAAGTGTCTCTCGCCAAGGCCTTTGGATGCTGTCGTTGGTATGGGAATTTTGCACTCAACCTATGCCAAGAAACCTATCTCAAGACAGGCAAAGGATTATCTCGTCGATATATCCAGAGTCTGTTGCCAGGGTTAAAAAAGGAATACCCTTGGCTAACGGATGCCTATTCCCAGTCCTTGCAAGTTGTTGCTCTCAATCTTTCCACTGCCTATAAAAACTGCTTTGAGAAGCGGGCGCAATTGCCCCGTTTCAAGTCAAAGCATGGTCGGCAGTCATTAAGTTATCCCGCCAACGTTAAGTTTGAGGGAGACTCTGGCAGGGTGGGGTAGTTCAATCTGGGGATAGCATAATCTAATGAGGTGTCTAATGAAAGAAGGTAGACCCATCTGGGAAAATCTCTCCGAAGCGGATCAAGCGCAACTTCAACACTTGAAACAAGTCATCGAAAAAGCCGTTGAGGATGGTGTCGTCACCAAAGGGGAATATGAAGAAATAAAAAGAGTTTTGTGGGCAGATAAAAAAGCCTCCCCCGCCGAATTAGGATTAATTAATGAACTGATTCATCAAAAAATTGCCCGAGGTGAATTAGAGTGGGGCTGGTCTTAAGCCTCATCCTTGGTTCTTGGTGATGTGCGGCGTACTGTGGGCAGACAAACCCTTGTCTGTCTTGCCCATTTTTCTTGCCTCGGCTGTGATGGAGTGCCGTTGACAATTATAAACCGCTTCAATAGGGGGAATTTAATCTTTTATGAAACTTGAAGATATTATTCATCACAATATTGTAATTAAACTCAGTACCTTACGCACTGATACCGAATTAGTGAAACAGATTCAAAACCAATTGAGTGCATTAAACTTGTATCCGGGGGGATCTTGGTTAGATGGGGCTTATAGTCCCCAAACAGATGAAGCTTTAAACAACTTTTGTAAGCAATTTCCAGTCAATTATCGCACGGGGGAACAATTTGATAAGCTCTTTGCTGAAGCTTTACTAAACAGGCAATCTGGGACTATTCAGCCTCCCATTACCCCTCCCAATATTCCCCCCAAAAACTCCCAACAAATTTATCAAGATTTTCTGACAGAATCCAGCCAAGGAAATGCAGATAAACCTGCTTTGTTTTATGAAGGGATTTATAAATCTCCCTATAAAGGAGACATCAAAAACTATCCCAGTTATTTAATGCGACAACCCGATGGTCAGAACGTCGTTTCTGCTTCTGTGGTTGATGCAAGCTTTTCCTCTTATCCTTTTGTGGGAGAACTGCCTAAAATTGATTCACAAGGCTTAAACTTTTTGCACTCTGATATTAAAGAAGCTTGTGCCTGTGTTGGCAGTTTTACCGAGTCAGGATTTCAGGTCAAATGGTTAGGACGGAACGCGCTGCATAACGATGAATTTTGGAGTGCTACTAAAATAATTCCCCTATTATACGTGGTCAGTGAAGCCAATCGGAAATACTCCCGGGTTAATATTGATTTGTGTAATATTCGTGGTCAAGATAGCCAAGGAAATTATAAACATATTCCCTTTTTTGATCTCGCTCAAGATGTCATTAGTTATGAACAAAAAAATGCGAGTTCTAACGCATTAGGGGCAATGTTTAAGCGGTTTGCGCCGCAAATTACCCTAGAAAATTGGTTAAAACGGATGACGGGCAATCAAAAACTAATTTTTCGGGGACGTTATGGAGAAGCTCCTTTTATAGATTCTCCTGAGTTGTATGATCGCACTAATGGTTTATTAGTTTTAAGCCCTGATCCTCGCGCTCCCCAATGGGAAAGTAATACCATTTCCTCCTATGATTTAACTCGCATGATTTCGATGTTGGGATGGCACTATTACCTCCCCCAAGCCTCTCGTTTACCGGGCGCACAATGGCATAGTTTAGAGTGTTTAGTTCGCGCTTTTGGTTATGATTCAGCCCGTTTAATGGATCGAGGGATTCAACAGCTGAATTTGCGCGATAAACTGCAATCGGTGGTGATTTTGTCTAAGTTAGGAAATGGGATTACTAGCATTCGCAATCGGGCGGAGGCGGTTTATGTTACTTTGGTACATTGTATTGACCACAGTCGCACGCCTAACCGTTTAGTGACGTTTAGTTTAGCGATGCGTGGGGCAATTCAATTAAGTCCAAGGAATGCTAATCAGGAGGCGATTCAATTGGATGCGAGGATGGCTACAGAAGTGACTGAAGTCTTAAAGCGGGCTGTGGAAGGCAGTTTGGGGGAATAGGGAGTCGGGGCGAGGGGGAGCAGGGGAGTGG
>NZ_JAIHOM010000006.1 GCF_026130165.1 Spirulina subsalsa FACHB-351
ACCCCAACACCCCCAACCCCCAAGTCTCTGAACTTCCCCCCCTCCTCAACCACGTGCAAAGCGTAATCTACACCGGAGACGTTAACGCATTGCCCCCCTGGATCGACGTAATCGCCCAATACCTCGGCATCGGGAGCGAAACCCTATTATTCGACTTCCGACAGCCTAACGACGATTTAAAAGCCAGTTGGGGCGCTGTAGATGACGTGGTGATGGGGGGAGTCAGTGCCAGTGGGATTCGTTGCCTCGAAGGACGGGCAATCTTCGCGGGAAACGTTTCCACAGCCAACTCCGGGGGGTTTGCCTCAGTCCGTAACCGCAACTTTGACCCTCCCCTCGACCTTTCCCACTACGACGGGATTCAACTGCGCGTTAAAGGAGACGGTCAACGGTACAAACTCATTTTACGCAGTGAGGGGCGTTGGGATGGCGTGAGTTATTGTTACTCCTTCGATACCGTCGCCGGGGACTGGATAACCGTCTCCATTCCCTTTCGGGATCTTCGTCCCGTTTTCCGCGCCAAAACCCTTACCAATGTAGGGGAATTTGATGCCAGTCGCACCTATTCTTTCCAGATTATGCTGAGTAAATTTGAGTATGATGGGGCGCTGAATCCTCATTTTACGGCGGGAGGATTTAGTTTAGAAATAGCCACAATTCAAGCCTATGGGGGTGTTGTTACACCTAAGTTAATTGTTTTTACCAATCGTGACTTGCCATCGGTCATTGAGAGTGGTTTAAACCAAAGTGGTTTAGCCTATAAAATCCTTGAAATGGGAGACACCGGAGAAGCCATGGCGGAACAAATTCTTAAGGTTTTATCTCCTGTAAGTTGACATCCCCCCCCACCGTAAACGGACGGGGATTCCATCTATTTCAACAGGTCAAAAATTGACAATTGATAAGATTAGTGTTTCAGTTTTTATAGAGTTTATTAATTTTCGTGCTACCTTAAGATGAAGGAATTTTGGGGCTTGGTCGCCATTTATCCCGTCGCCAACGTTCCTTACGGCACGGGCAAAACTTGGCCCCATTCAGATCAGGAAAGAGCCTGTATTGAGGTTTCCTTCCGTCTAGAGCATGGGAGAAGCATTGAGAGTGAAAACGGCTTATCGTTGGTATCGTCAGACCCTACATAACCCCCAATATCGTTGGTGGTTAATTTTGGGCAGTTTGTTATATCTAATTAGTCCGTTAGATTTATCCCCAGATGTGATTCCACTGTTAGGACAAATTGATGATCTCGTCTTGCTGACGATTCTTTTTACGGAAGTCTCACAACTGATTACCGATGCCTTGCGACCTCGTCCTCTAGAACCTCTGAGACGAGATGATGATCCTCGGGCGATTAACACTGTCGATGTAGATGCGGTAACAGTGCAAGATGACTAGGGGAATGGGGAGTCGGGAACGGGGGAGCGGGGGAGCAGGGGAGCAGGGGAGCAGGGGAGCAGGGGAGAAATTCCCTATTCTCTATTCCCTATTACCTATTCCCTATTCCCTATTCCCTGTTCCCTTGTGGATTACAAAACTCAAATGGAAACGCTATATAACCCTGATTAGAGAAATACTAAGCTATCCCTACTTGCTCTCATGACGACCTTTATAAAGCCCAATGACATAACCTAAAAACCCTGCACCTAATGCCGCTTGAGATACAAATAATAAGCTTTCAATTTCTCCACTCGGCGGCTCAAAAATCGACTCAAACCAGGGTTCATAATCCGGTTGAATTTCTGTAATCATTTCTTCACCTAGTCCATCGGCTCCCTCATAGTCTCCTCGAACAAATAGTAAAGGAGTTAGGGTTAAGACCAGGACAGCGAAAACAAGCCACCAGTTGCCTTGTTTGCTAGGTTTAATGTTAGATTGTGCCATGATTAATTCAAGATAGGGTAAGTGATTTTATCGGATTAAACGGCTCAAAAATTGGATAGTGAGTCCCCGTTTAAAGTAAAAATTCATTAACTTTGAGCAGGTTTTAATAGCTTCAAGGTTTGCAGTTCTGGGGCGGCATAGGACTGTAACCAGTTCCACACTAAGACGGTTAGAAAACCTTCGGTAATGGCGAGGGGAATTTGAGTGAGGGCAAAAATTCCGGCAAATTTGACAAAGGCGGCTAAAATGCCACCACTAGCGGCGGGAAAGGCAAGGGCTAACTGGATTGAGGTGACTAAATAGGTGCTTAAGTTGCCCAAGGCAGCGGCGCTAAAAATGCCGATTTTCTGCTGTCCTAATTTCAGGGCTATTTGATAAACAGCGTAGGCGACCCAAGGACCAACAATGGCCATAGAAAAGACGTTTGCTCCCAAGGTTGTAATCCCACCATGTGCTAATAAAAGGGCTTGAAAGATTAACACTAAACTACCTAAAACGGTCATTATGCCGGGCCCAAATAAAACGGCACCGAGTCCGGTTCCGGTGGGATGGGAACAACTCCCTGTGACGGAGGGTAATTTAAGAGCAGACAGGACAAAACTAAAGGCTCCTGCGAGTCCGAGGAGTAATTTTAATTCGGGATTTTGGCGGGTGATCTGAAGGAGCGATCGCAATCCCCAGCCAAAAAAGGGCAATGCCAACACCCACCACAATACAGCCCATTGTAGGGGTAAAAACCCTTCCATAATGTGCATCGCTTGGACGGGCTGGGCGGAACCGATTACTAAGTAGGCACTAAGTCCAGCTATGGCAGCTAACTGCCAACTCTTTTTTCTGTAATTCATCTGTACCTCGCAGATTGATTAAAGCGGTTAAGCCTCGGCGGGCATCCTGACTTAGGGATTTGTGTTCCCTTCACAGTTGCGGGACAGTGCTGGATTTGCACCAGTCTTTCCCCGTTACCTCTAATGGCTGTTCCCCATTAGAACCGAATTGGATTATTGACACTGTACCAGAAACCGGGGGCAGTGAAACCAGAAAAATAGCCTGAGAAACGTTCTCGGGTTTCACGGGGGATTTCAGATTTTTTTTGTATCCTAAAACACTCTTGCCTGCTATACTGTTGTGAGATGTTGGGAAATCGTACAATTTTCGGCATAAATGGTCGGGATTCCTGACTCCATCAGGCCTGACTAGATCAGGGAGATTAACTGCCCTTAACCCAGCTAGTTAAATCAGAGCAATCAAAAACAAAGGAAGGCCGATTAATTCGCCTGTAATGTTCTTCCCCCGTGAAAAACGAGGGTTTTCACACTTACTAAATTTGTCATGAAAGGTTCTATTTCTGCCACCCAGATCAAATTCCCGATTTTGTCCGAACCATTACGCCTCGGTAGCGAAGGACGCTTTGTGAAGGTTTTGCAACTGCAACTGGAGTCTCAAGGCTTTTTTTTAGGTCGTGTTGATGGTGTTTTCGGTAGAAATACCCTCGCTGCCGTCCGTGCCTTTCAAGCTGAGTTTGGGTTATCTATCGATGGTGTGGTAGGAGCAGCCACTTGGCGCAATTTGGGAGGAGAATACTATGGTCGGGAGAAGGTTGTATTCCCCATGAGTATTTTCTCTTAAATTAGCTCTCCGTCGGATCAGAATCCAGTTGGGCTTGACTTTGATCTCCCTGTCTGCTAAGGTTATTTTGCCAGTGGGGAACAAAGTTTCCTCAAAGGCAGTCTAGGGTTAAGTATCTAGAGTAAAGTTTCTAGAATCAACAACATCTAGAATGAACAACCTCTAGAGTTAACAAACTAGCAAGTTTCCATTCAACTTATAGAAATCACCAGTTTCCTAGATGAATTTCCCCGGCACCAGCTACTTTTATTTTTGGTTTAGACAGGTTCACCGAGGGTGAGTCCCGTTTAGGCTAGGGAAAGCAAAAGGGAAAACTCGGTGAACCGCAAGCACTTTAAAGGGCCTGCGGTTTTTGGTGTTTTAGGGGGTTCTACCCAAACACTAGACTCCATCGATTAGATTTCTCTCTCTTTTCTCGTTCACCCGTTTATCGCGGAGATACCCATGATCATTCCTTCTCCTGTTTGGTTTTTTGGTTTTTATTTTACTTGGCCTACTGGATAGTCCGAGCTTAGATCCTGTTGTATCTCCCTCTTGCTCGGACAGTGATTCCGAGCTTTTTTTTCGTCCATTATTCATGCTTTAAGGAAGGTTCACACCATGTCTCATTCTCAACTGATTGCCAAAAAACACGACCAAGATATGACCTTAGTCTCCCTGTCTTCAGAGGTGATTTTCGGGGGGGAAGAAGTGGTGATTATTGGCGGGCCTTGTTCGGTGGAAAGTCAGGAACAAATGGATACCGTTGCCGAAAAACTCAGCGCCGCTCCCGTCCAAGCGTTACGGGGGGGCGTTTATAAGCCCCGCACGCTGCCTTACTCCTTCCAAGGGTTAGGTCAAGCGGGATTGGAGATTTTAGCGCGAGTGCGTAGGGAGCATCAGATTCCGGTGGTTACGGAGGTGATGGCGATCGCACAAATTGAAGAACTCGCCGCCGTTGCCGATCTGCTGCAAGTTGGGAGTCGTAATATGCAGAACTTCGACCTCCTCAAAGCCCTAGGCCAGGCCGGAAAACCCATCTTACTCAAGCGAGGGTTAGCCGCTACGATTGAGGAATTCCTAGGGGCAGCAGAGTATATTGTCAGTCATGGCAACCCCCAAGTGGTGTTATGTGAACGAGGAATCCGTAGTTTCGACAACTTCACCCGCAATGTCTTGGATCTTGGGGCCGTGGTTGCCCTGAAACAACTCACCCATTTACCCGTAATTGTAGATCCCTCCCACGCCGTTGGGAAGCGGGAATTAGTCGCTCCCTTGGCCAAAGCGGCGATCGCCTGTGGAGCCGATGGGTTAATCATCGAGTGCCACCCGGAACCCGAGCAATCTATTTCTGATGCTCGCCAAGCCCTATCCTTAGAAGATATGGTCGCCCTCGTCCACAGTTTACAACCTGTTGCTGCTGCCATTGGTCGCTCCGTGAGAACTACTCCGGAGCGACAATTATTAGCGGCTTAGTTTAGCTGAATCAAGCCGGGGGGGAACAGGGAACAGGGAATAGGGAATTGATAATTGATAATTGATAATTGATAATTGATAATTGATAATTGTTCCCCCTCTCCCCCTCTCCCCTGCTCCCCTGCTCCCCTGCTCCCCTGCTCCCCTGCTCCCCTGCTCCCCCGCGAAGAGAGAAGAGAGAATTGAGAAGTGAGAATTATTCCTGACTCCCGACTCCCGATTGGGGGCCAAAGGGCAACTACGAACCCGATTTCCGAACTTTTTCAGCCAGCTCTAGTTCCACCGGGGGCGGTGCATTCGCCTCCTGTTGACGACGTAGCACCTGCTGTTGTTGGTCCGAGGCAAAAGGGGGAGAATTCCCCACCCCCGTTAAACTGTAGCTAAAACTCAACAACCGCAGCCAGAGCGCCGGATAATTCGGCTCTAACCACCTTTGCACCCCTGCTAATACTTGGGGCAACCAACCGCGAAACGCCCAGGCAATTAGGGAGTCCAGCCCAAACCAGAAATAACTGCCCAGCCAGCGCAGAAAATCCTTAGCTCCGGCCTGTTTCCAAATCCAAGGAATGAGGGCTGGATTCATAAACGCCGCCTTGATGGCTAAACGGTTAAACGTCAGCCAGTTAAAACGGTCTTTAATGAACGTATCGGCCACCTCGTAGGGTTCATTAGCCAATAAGCCAAAAAAGGTGTTTAACATGGCATTAATCCGTTCTGGGGGGAGCGTTTGTCCCGTCGGTACCATCATCCCCTTAGAAAATAGCCAAGTCACGGCGATATTGCTCTGATAAGCGCGGATTTGGTTCAAGTGTTGAGCTTGGAGTAAATCATGTTTCAGGGCTGTATCTAATAAATGGGTGAGACGGCCTAAATTGCGCACGAGAGAGCCAAACCCCGTAAACACTAGAGGGGATTGAAGGGAAGCCGCATCCCCAATGGCTAACAGCCGATCAAACGCCACCTTGCGATCGCCTCCCCCCACCGTAAAATGACCCGGAATATAGCCAAACGTCGCCTTTTTCCAGACCAAGGTTTCAGGATCACAACGTCGATATTCCGGCAAAATCGAGAAAAAGTCCTCATACATCTCCAACAACGACCCCGGATTATCCGGGTGGACTTGGTGATAGTGGAACAGATACAGCGTTAAATTATCCTCCTCAATCGGGAACAACTCCCAAATCAACTGACGGCCGCGGGAAATATCCCCATGAGAATGGAGAACATCCCCATATTCCGGGTCCCACACTTGGGGAGAAATGCCCGACAAAACCGCCCCCACCGTCGGACAAACACTATCAAACGCCCGTCCTCCGTTGAGTTGCCAAGCAATCGGGGAAGCCGTTCCCATCGCATCAATTAGCAACCGTCCCGTCACCGTTTTAGCCCTTCCCGTATCCAACTCCGTCGTCTGGACTTGTACCCCACTTTCCCCAATATCCACCCGAGAAAATTCGGTAAAATCCCAGATTTCACCCCCAGCGGCTTTTAACTTATCGCCACAAAGCTTTAATAATTTACTAGAATCCACCGCAATATTTAACACCGTGGGCGTGTAGAGAATATTAGCCTTTAAATGGGGGGGATTATTGCCATCAAAAAATTTACTGAACCCATCCCGATATTCTCGTGCAATAATAGATTCAAACTCATCTGGTGAAAAGAGTCCCAAATCGATTAAACTCTGGAACTCTGCCCTAGAAATATTCCACTCTCGGTTCATCCGACCGAAGCCCAGACGTTCGACCACAAGAACTTTATAGCCCCGCCTGGCCATCACGGCGGCATGAATAACCCCTAAAGCCCCTCCGATATAGATGAGGTCGTATTCTGGGGCAGGGGTTTGAGCGTTGGTTAAGGGAAAAACAACTGATTTCGGATTTTGCGGGGTGCAAACACTTTCCCGCCAACGCTTCTCCCACCAGTAGGCCCGTTGTAAATCCTGTTCCCCGTGGGGCATTTTCTGGAAAAAATGCACCGTCTGGGGGTAGTAGGGCGCAAGGGCGCTAAAAATTGACTGTTGACTGAGATCAATGTCCGGCGGTGCTGGATACCGTTGCGGGAATTGTTGTCTCAAGTCGGCTTCGAGTTGAGCTAATAGCCGAGATTCTTGGGGGAGGGGGATTTTTCCCCACCGAAACACTTTAAGATAGGTGGTGCGCTGGACTGACCAGAGGAAAATTGATAGTTCAGTCTCTGGAATGTTCTCCCTAGGTTGTGAAGATTTATGGGGAAATTGCCAGCGAATGCCATCGGGAGTGTTAAGTTTTTGTCCGAGTTCGGGTCGCCATTGGTCATGGAGCCAAGCTAACACCGCTTGAGTTTCCGGTGTCGGAAGTTCAACATAAAGGAGTTCTTTCATTGGGATTCTTTTCACTAACCAGAGCGTGGGGATTACTTAAGGATGAGAAGGTCGTAAAATCCTTAGAATGTTTTAAAGAAAGTTTACACTGTTGCCGTTGCCGATTTTTGACCAGTTACTAGGGTGACTTAGGGTACGCCATGAATTATCCCATTCCTAAGAGTTCAGAAGAAATTCAAGCCCTCCAGCACCGTCCGGTGAATGAGGAGTTAGTCGCGGCTGCGATCGCAGGAGTGATCCAAATTGCCCGCGCCCAAGGAAAATCCCTCTCCGATCTCACGGCAGAGGTCTTGACGGATCATAACCTACTCGATGGCGCTCAACGACGTTGGCTGAGTGAGTTAGTGACCCATGCTTGGTACAGTTTACCGATGGGGGAATGATCTGGGTTGATAGGTAGGGCTTGCTGAATAACTCTACTCGTGGGGCTAGGGAATAGGGAATAGGGAATAGGGAATTTCTCCCCTGCTCCCCTGCTCCCCCGCTCCCCTGCTCCCCTGCTCCCCTGCCCCCCGAGTTATTCAGCAAGCCCTAACTCCTTAGAACGAGCATAGGCGGCTTTAACGGCCTCAATCACTGCCGAACGAAACCCCTTGGATTCTAATAGGGCAACCCCAGCAATAGTTGTCCCGGCCGGACTCGTTACTTGGTCTTTTAATAGGGCAGGATGTAGCCCCTTGTCCTGCATTAACTGAGCCGTGCCTAGAACGGTCTGTACGGCCAGTTGTTGGGCAATGCCTCTAGAAAGTCCAGCCGCTACCCCGCCATCGCTCAGAGCTTCAATCATCAGGGCAACGAAGGCGGGACCAGAACCGGATAATCCGGTCACGGCATCCATTTGACTTTCCGGCACTTGGACAACCTGCCCGACCACGGCAAAAATGTTCTGAGCGAGGGTGATGTGTTCTGGGCGAGTTTGGGTTCCCGGTGCGATCGCCGTCATCCCAGCCCCCACCATTGCCGGAGTATTCGGCATCACCCGAATAACCGCCTGCTGGGGAAAAGCCGCTTCCAGCCTGACCAACGGCACCCCCGCCAAAATCGATAAAACCAACGCCGAACAACCACAACGCGCCTCAAGGGGCAAATCCTCCACCACCTGATCTAAAACTTGGGGTTTCACAGCCAATAACAACCCCTCAGTCGCCTCCAACGTCTCTACATTATTCCCCGTCACTTGGACTTGATAGGTCGCCGCCAAAAAATCCCGCCGTTCCCCAGAAGGTTCACTGACAATCACCTCATAGGGAGCATATAAATTCTGAGCTAATAAACGAGAGAGCAGCGCCTCCCCCATCACACCCCCACCAATGAAACCAAACCGAATCGTCATAATTCTTCAATCTTCCTCCAAATCCACACCCAAAGCCTGCAAACGTGCGGCTAAACGTTCGGCTCGTTCCCGCTCCTGTTCGGCTCGTTCCCGCTCCTGTTCGGCTCGTTCCCGTTCCTGTTCGGCTCGTTCCCGCTCCTGTTCAATTTGTTCTGCGCCCCATAACAACAACTCTCCCCCTTCATCCCACCAACGCAACCAATAAGCGTTAAAGTTTTCCCGGGTTCCTTGCCAAACGCCAATCATTAAGTTCATGGGTTCGATCCAATAACGTCCCTCACTATTGGCTGTTTGTAGGGTGTAGCGTTCTGATTCGAGGCGATAGACTTCGATTTGTCCGGTGTAAGGGTTAAAAATCACATAGTAGGGGACTTGAAGAATTTGCTCATAAAAAAACCATTTTCCGGGGGGATAGGTGGGTTTATTGGAGTATTCATGACCATCGGTGTCGGAGAGGAATTCCATGACGATAGTAGGGCGCTCTCCTTGCAACTGGGGTGTATAACTCCGGATGACTTCCTCCATCGGGACGGAAATATTGGCGATATAACACCAGTCTGGGGCTTTAACTACGATTTTGCCGTTAACTGTGGCACAGATACCGTAATTGGTTGTGGCGAGGGTTTGGGCTGAGATGCGACCAGCCCGCGCTAAACTCTCGGTGAGGGCAAAGGCTAGGGCTGGCTGTTGAATGTTGTCCACAGGATCATCGGGTAAAACGTAGTCGTCGGGAAGTTTTTCCCAAGTGATTTTATAGGAAATTGGAGTGGCAATCATCGTTCAATTATCCGTTCTTAATGATGAAGCTTACCCCACCTGCAAGGGCGCAAGGGGGGGAATACGGGGGCGAATCTATTAAAAAAGGAGAGAACTGGATGAACTCTCTCCTTGGTCTATTTTATACTATATGTAATTTTGATGTGAACTACTGCACCATGCGACTGGGATCCATACCCCAAGCAGAGGACCCAGGGGAGGTGGGACGGACGGCACTTAGGGGAGAGTTGGGGACTTCATGAACTCCACCGGATTGGGTGCTGACTTGGACACAACTGGGGGTGAAGAGGAAAATACTCTCGCCGATGCGTTCTTGATGGCCGTCGATGGCGTAGGTGCCACCTGCTACAAAGTCTACGGCCCGTTGTGCTTCGTCGGGGTCAATTACGGTTAGGTTTAAAACGACGGATTTCCGTTCCCGTAAGGCTTGAATCACTTGGGGCATTTCTTCAAAAGAGCGGGGTTCAATGACCACCACTTCAGATATCCCATTCGCTCCCGGCATTCCAATCACGTTGCTCCTCGCTGTTGTTGTAGGTCCCATACTGGTTTCAGGTGTAGTTACGGTTGGACGTTCTCTTGTCGTCCGTCTGGGGCGTTGACGTTCTTCTTCTACTACCGCAGGGGGGTTTTCCTGTTGATAGAGATTCTGGTAATCGTTCCCGTCCATGTCTTCTTCATAATACTCGTATTCCTCGGATTCGTTGAGACCGACAAAATCTCTTAGCTTGGTAAAGATGTTATTCACTGTTGACTCCCTAATACTAGATTGAGTTCGTTAATCTATTCCGCCTCTGTCGCACTGCCAAGACTAGGGGTAGGCTTTTAGAAAATTACCCGGGACGGGTGCGAGACAAGCCCCGTTTCACTGGCTGGCCGCTAAATGCCCCGGATGGGGAATGGTCGGCATATCAACGGGAATTCAATCTCCATCGAAGAAACGGGGGCTGGAAGCATAATTTTCCTCTTGTTCGATGTATTTTATCCCATCTTGTCTACAGGGACTGGTCGAATTGTCCTGTTTCGGTTAGGGCTTGGAGGATGGGTCATTCTCATTCTGAGAGGCTTGGTGATTCTCATTCTGAGAGGCTTGGCGATTCTCATTCTGAGAGGCTTGGCGATTCTCATTCTGAGAGGCTTCGCGATCGCCAAAAATAATCCGTCCTAAACGAATCATCGTGGCTCCGGCTTGGATTGCCCAGGGATAATCCCCAGACATCCCCATAGATAATTCCTCCATCTTGAGGTTAACCCAAGTTTGTTGACCAATATTCTCGCGCAAATCCTGTAAATCCTCAAATGCTTTTAATATCTCGGCTGCCGTTAAGCCCAGAGGCAAAATTGTCATCAAACCTTGAATCTTCAAAGCATTGAGATGATCTAAGGCTGCGAGATCGGCTTGCAGTTGGGCAGGAGTCCAGCCGTACTTGTCGGGATCGGGGCGAATTTTTACCTGTAGCAAAATGTGGGGAGACTGGGGGAATTCGGGGGCGATTTGGTTGAGGCGTTGGGCGAGTTTTAGACTGTCGCAGGTGTGAATCCAGTGGAAGTGTTCGAGGGCTTTGCGGGCTTTATTGGTTTGTAGGTGGCCGATAAAATGCCATTGAATATCGGTTAGGTCTTGTAAGGCTTGTTGTTTGGGGATCGCTTCTTGAATGCGACTTTCGCCAAAATCCCGGATTCCGGTGGCGTAGGCTTCCCGAATGGCGGCAGGGGGAAAGGTTTTACTGACGGCAATGAGACGCACCGAGGGGGGTACAGTTTGACGCAAATGGGCGAGGTTTTGGGCGATCGCACTAGACATGAGGACAAGGGGGAAGCTAATGGAAGGTGCGCTGATAAATTAAATTCAGCGCGGTGTAGTCTTCACTGGCATTTAGACGCCGCAGTTTACGGAGACGATTCTCCACAATTAAACGGGCGTCGGAACGCCCAATGGGGTCAAAAATCAGCCCTTCTGGACTTTGGGTGACGAGGAAGAATAAACGCTGGGCGTAAAGAGTTGTGAACAACTCTTGATGTTGTTCAATGGGACACACTTGAAAGAGCAAACCAAAGGTAGGATGATTAATATATGTTTCGTTATTCTTCATTCACTTCACACAGAAGAATGCTCCTGCCCAAATGGGGAGCGTGAAAACGCCAAGTTTTGAAGGGACTGTCATCAAAATTTAACATACCGCCTAGCTATAATATCTTGCTTTGGGGTCAGGAGACTAGCCTTTCAGGGAACCAATCATTGAACTCATATCCTAGGGGTAATTTATGGATTACCCCTAGGACAACCTATTTAGGATTACTATACAGGCTCAAAGTTTAACCGTGGGGAAGTGGGGTTTACGGGAATAACGGGTCATGTCCTCAAAGTGTTGTAATTCGGCTTGTTCTAAGGTGAACACTTGGGGGTCAGTGCCAATCCAACGGTCGTTAAAGTTGACGAGGATATTAGACAGGCGATCGCGGTCGAGGGTGGGGGGAATCTGATTAAAGTAACAGAGGGTAATATGGGCGGTAAAGCGATATTGCTGTTCAATGCCTAAACCAATTAGTTCGGCATTTTGATAGAGAGAACGTCGCAGGGTCCTAAGTTTTTCGTGGGAGGTTTCATTTTGGGGGATGAGTCCCACGGCAACGGCCCGAGGTCGTACAATGACTCCCACCAGTTGAAAGGTGAGGGGACTTGAATCGGTGAGATGATATTGATACTGTTGGAAACTGTGGGCAATGCGATCGCACAGTTTTTGTTCATACTCTCCATCCTGCGACACGGCATCCTCATAGGCCCCATCCCAAATCAAATCGGCTAAGGTTAGATGAAAACTATCGGGAGGCACTGGAATCACTAAATCGCCCAATGTGGCGACTAATTCGGCCTGATCCTGTCTGAGTTGCGCATAAAACCCGTCATTGACCTGATCTTCTGGGCAAGCCGGGCTATTGATAGTGTATCCCGGGAAGGGAGTAGCTTTCCCCCCCTCAAACTTGGGAGATTTCTGGATGGTTTGGAGTTGACTTTGATAACTGGCAGGTAGCGTCAACTTTGCTACGCGGTTAAGGTATGCTTGATAAGTTTCGTCCAATCTAAATCGCCTCCGACTTGTTCTAATTGATTGTAGGTTTTTCGGTTGCAATTAAAAAGTTTTGTAAATTTTTTTCATAATCATGGGTCTGTATTTGTTTTGGGGCGAGGATGATTTTGCTATGAATGAGGCGATCGCAACCTTAAAAAGCACTATCCTTGACGAAAACTGGGTTCAGTTCAATTATGATCAAATCCCCGGAGACAGTCCCGACAATGTTATTCAAGCCCTCAATCAAGCCATGACACCCCCTTTCGGGATGGGAGGTCGTTTGGTCTGGCTGGAAGAAACCACCCTGTTTCAACAATGTTCTGATGCCTTGCTGCAAGAACTTCAGCGCACCCTGCCTCATCTTCCCCCGACCTCTACCCTGTTGTTTTCCTGCCGCAAAAAACCCGACGGCCGCAACAAAGCCACTAAACTCCTACAAAAACACGCTGACATCCGGGAATTTTCTCTCATTCCCCCTTGGAATACCGATGCTATCCTGAAAAAAGTGCGCCAACAGGTACAGGAAAAGGGCTTACGACTGACCCCAAAAGCGGTTCAAGTCTTAGCGGAGTCCGTAGGTAATGATACCCGCTTTCTCTATGGGGAATTGGAAAAACTCCGTCTGTACAGTGAAGGGAGTCCTCATCCTCTTGATGAAAATGCGATCGCCCGTTTAGTGGTGGCCAATACCCAAAACAGTCTACAACTCGCCGCCGCCATTCGAGACGGCAAAACCCCCCAAGCATTAGGGTTAGTGAGTGATTTACTCAACCGCAATGAACCCGCTTTACGCATTGTCGCCACCCTAATCGGGCAGTTTCGCACCTGGTTGATTGTCAAATTGATGATGGAAAGTGGGGAACGAGATGAAAAGGCGATCGCCTCAGCCGCCGATATTAGCAACCCCAAACGCATCTATTTCCTGCGCAAAGAAGTGCAATCCCTCCCCTCCGCCAAACTCTTAGCCACCCTTCCCCTCTTTCTCGACCTAGAACTGAGTTTAAAGCGAGGAGCCGACCCTTTAGAAACCTTAGAGCGTAAAGTTGTTGAATTATGTGCCGTTTGTCGTAGCGAATACCTGCCTTAAATCCTATTCCCTATTCCCTTGTTGAGTATAGCGTTATTTTTTTAGCAAGCCCTAGTTAACCCTCGGACTCTGGCACATCAATTAAGATTAACTTCCGTACAATAGGCTGTTGATTATTCGCCCGTTGTAGCCGACGAATTTTAAACAATAGTCGCCAAGTTGCCCAAGAAAAACTCATGGGCAAAGAAAGCTGAAAAGCCTTCAACCAATTGTGACTCTCTAGTGCCATCTGGATTAAACGAATTTTTAAATAAATTTGCAATTCCCGAATATTTGATAAAGATTGCTCCGCCGTATCATTTAAAAACTTGGCAAGTTTTAGGACTAATATCTTATTGGGATGAATTTCTTGAATAAATGTAATGTTGTTTTTAACAATTCTGGGAAATAAACACAGAAATAATAATTGCCAACACAGGAGACTCAAACAGGCAGAGGAGAATAAAATTAAGGCTTGCTTCTTGCTACCCTTTTTAAAAGCGACCAGTCCCCATCTGAGTTTTATATATTTGCGTAATAATGCTAAACGCTCACAACTCCATTGATAGTCAGCCGTATCTAAGAGAATTTGCGAGGAATATTTAAAGGTAGAATAGTGAGGATAGAGTAAAAAGTTAACCTGATTTTCATGTTTAAAGCGCTGAAGTAATAACCTCCAAGCCATCAGGGAAAAGGTCGAACCTTTGGAGAGTTGGGCAGCTTTAAAAACCTTACCTTGTTTCAGGGCAACTAAACTCCAATGAAGTTTTAAATATTCCTCAATATTTTGTAAACTGGGAATCGTAGAACGATATTTTTGATTGACGAGGGCGTAGATTCGTTTTTTGATAATAATATGGGTATCAAGACGAGTTTTAAGGGAGAATTTTTGGTTATAAGAACCAGTCCAAACCGTGCGATAGGCTAAACAGGAGTTGATAAAAATAGCATCGCCAAACTGGGTGATTTTCACCCAAGAATCAATGTCATCAAAATTAGCATCTAGGGTAGAATCCCAGCCTCCTGAACGTAAAAAGGCATCCCGACGAAAGGCCACTTGGACTGGGGTGCCAAAGGGAACCGCTTCTAATAACATTCCGTGATGGATGTCTTCTTGGGGGATGTAAAAGGCTTTACCGGGGCCGACTTTTTCAGTGATGAATAATAGTTCTTCTTGTTCAGTCACTTGTGCGGCACGACAGGAACAGATGACCGCTTGGGGTCGGAGGGCGATCGCACGGCTCATTTCTTCGATACAATTTAAGGCCAAATAATCATCATCGTCCAACCCTTTAATCCAGTCCCCTGTGGCGCGATAGACCCCAGCGTTGACGCTTTCAGAATGACCTAAATTCTGCTCATTACGATGATAAATTAAACGATTATCCCCTTGACGAGTCAACTCGGCAACCCGTTGAGTCACATACTCTTGAGTCCCATCGGAAGAACAATCATCTACGACGACCACTTCACAAGGGACGGTTTGATTGAGAGACGTAGCGATAGCTCGTTTCAACAAAGACAAGCGATTATACGTTGTGATGACGATGCTAAATCTCATCTTGTGACCCCTAGCGATAACGGTCTTTGTTCAATCTTACCCAGAAGGAGATAGGATGTGTCTCCTATCTCCTGTTTAGTCGGGGAGAGTTCCGGTCAATTAGTCCAGAAAATACTCAGGTGTCCAAGTTCCATGTAGTCCATAAGGAATATGGTGTTTTAAGTGTAATGTAGCGATCGCACCCTGGGCTAAATCCTGAGCATCCAAGATGACCAGCTTAGACCGATGATGACTTGCATCATACACTAAAACCAACAACCATCCCTCATCTTCAGCCTCCCCCTCCGGTTTCGGCACAAAGATCGGTTCACCCACATAACCCCGAGGAGCAAAAGAATAACAATCGCTCCGTTTCTCCCATAAATCCATCTTCACCACAGCCTGTAAAGGCGCATTGCCTCCCGTTGCATGGCCTGCCCCGAGATACACATAGCGCGCATTGCGTCCCACCTTCTCAGGATGAACGACGGGAAACTCACAACAGCGTTCACCCCAACACTCCCGTTTCACCGTTTGCTGGTCTAAATCCAAGTGAAAACGCCACAGCAGCCCCGGTTCCAAAGCCTCAAAATCTACCTCGCGGAAATCCACCTCATTTTTCAGTTTCACATAAGAAGCATAACAAACCGAATCTACCGCTATCTTCCGCTCATCCACCTCAAAGGCATTGGCATGGTGGAAAATAAACCCAGCCGGACTTTCCAAAATTTGCACCCCTTGAGAGGCATTCACATCCCGAGGAATGACAATAATCCGCGTCGGTTGTTCTGTTTGTAAGTCCATACATTCTCCGGCTCCCCGTAGTCCCAATAAATAGGGCAAAGGATTAAATTTCACCGGATTTTGAAAGAAAATATAGTAGTGGGGCGTGAGGGCAAAATCATGAATAAAGGCAAAACCCGGCACAGAATGCACCTGTTGCCGCCGTAATTTCCCCTCTAGACTGAACTCATAAACCCGAATCTGAGTCGAAGCGCCCACTTCAGTAGAGAAATTAACTAAACAGGGTTCACCCCCATCCCAAATCGAAGCTGGGTCTAGGCGAGGGTGTGCCGCAAAGGCCTGTCCGGGTTTGAGCATCCCCCCAAGATAATCTAACCCCACCGTCTCCAAATTTTTAGGGTCTAAGCGATGAGGTTCTGCCCCTTCCCACAGGGCGAGTAATTTTCCACCCCAATATAAAACATTAGTATTGGCAATATTTTTGAACTGCATATCTAATAAATTCGCCAACCAGCCCCCCGGTTTTTGGGTACCGAAGACCCCCCGATAGAGGATTTTCCCGGCCGCTTGTTCTTTCAGAAAGCCCTCGGTACGGACAAAGCGATTCTGAAAATGAACCCGCCCCCCGCGAAAACTGAAGGCACAGACCATCCCATCCCCATCAAAGGGATGTTTAATACTTTGTCCGCCAATGTCAAATAAACCCGGACCGTTACGGAAGAATGTCCCCTCTAGTTGAGTCGGGACTTCTCCCTCTACCTCGTCAATCCAGTAGGCCGATTCTTGCCGGAGGGATTCATAACCCCCTTGCCAGTCTTTGAGGTTGTAGGATAGGTTTGAGCGTTGGGGGGTGGATACAGTGGGCGATAGGTTAACCATAGTCTCGAAAACACCAGTGAGTTGTATAGGGTTATTGCTTTTAAGGTAACAAATTGTTAAGACACTCGGTTCTCTGACAAGGTGATCTCAGCCCAAGGCGATCGCCGCCATTTTTGAGTGGCGGCGAGGGTGCTGCGACCATAACAGGTTCGTAGTTGCGCTTTAGCGCCAAATACAGGTTCTCTGTGATTTGGTGGGATGAGGATGTCAAAAACCTAAAGAATTTAACAAACTTCTGCCTTCTGTTTCCAGACATCCGTCACGATAGAAAACAGAACGCTTATATAAATTTGACCATGTTAGAACATGATGTAATTATTGTAGGTGGTGGTTTAGCGGGCTGTCGCGCTGCCCTAGAAATTAAAAAAATTAACCCCAGCTTAAATGTGGGTTTAGTGGCAAAAACCCATCCTATCCGCTCCCACTCCGTCGCAGCCCAGGGGGGGATTGCGGCAACGTTGAAGAATGTGGATCCCGAGGATAGTTGGGAAGCCCATGCTTTTGATACAGTGAAGGGATCCGATTATCTGGCCGATCAGGATGCGGTGGAGATTCTGACCAAGGAAGCGCCCGATGTAATTATTGATTTAGAACACATGGGGGTACTTTTTTCCCGCTTACCCGATGGTCATATTGCCCAGCGCGCCTTTGGGGGCCATTCCCACAAACGGACCTGTTACGCGGCCGATAAGACGGGTCACGCCATTTTACATGAGTTGGTCAGCAATCTCCGCCGTTATGGGGTACAGATTTATGATGAGTGGTATGTGATGCGCCTGATTTTGGAGGAGGATGAGGCGAAAGGGGTGGTGATGTTCCATATTCTGGACGGTCATCTAGAGGTGGTGCGGGCGAAGGTGGTGATGTTTGCGACAGGGGGCTATGGTCGGGTATTTAACACTACCTCTAATGATTTTGCCTCCACAGGAGACGGTCTAGCCATGTGTGCAATGGCGGGATTGCCTCTGGAAGATATGGAGTTTGTGCAGTTTCACCCGACGGGGTTGTATCCGGTGGGGGTGTTGATTTCTGAGGCGGTACGGGGGGAGGGGGCTTATTTACGCAACAGTGAAGGCGATCGCTTTATGGCCAATTATGCGCCCAACCAAATGGAGTTAGCCCCTCGGGATATTACCTCCCGGGCCATTACCCTAGAAATTCGTGCCGGGCGAGGAATCCATCCCGATGGCAGCGCCGGAGGGCCCTTTGTCCATCTCGACTTACGCCACATGGGGGAAGAAAAAATCATGAGTCGGGTTCCCTTCTGTTGGGAAGAAGCCCATCGTTTAGTCGGAGTCGATGCGGTTCATGAACCCATGCCTGTGCGCCCAACAGCCCACTATTCTATGGGGGGAATTCCAGTCAATACGGATGGACAGGTGCGACGCAGTGGCGATCGCCTCGTTGAGGGATTTTTCGCCGCCGGAGAATGTGCCTGTGTGTCCGTCCATGGCGCTAACCGTTTAGGCAGTAACTCCCTCTTAGAATGTATCGTTTATGGCCGTCGCACCGGACGCTCTATTGCAGAATATGTCCAGACCCGCAAAATGCCCACATTCGACGCGCAATTCTACATCACAGAAGCCGAAAAACGCATTCAAGGCCTATTGAACCAAAACGGGACCATGCGCATCGGAGCCCTACGTTCTGCCTTTCAAGACTGTATGACCGAACATTGCGGCGTATTCCGCACAGAATCCGTCATGGCACAAGGATTAGAGGCCATTCAAGAACTCCAAGCCCAATATCCCCAAGTTTATCTAGATGACAAAGGAACTCACTGGAATACAGAGTTAATTGAGGCCTTAGAATTAGGTCATTTAATGGTCGTCGGGGAAATGATTTTAACCTCCGCCTTGCACCGGAAAGAAAGCCGGGGAGCGCACTCCCGGGAGGATTATCCTCAACGCCATGATGGGGAATTTCTCAAACACACTTTAAGTTATTATTCCGCCGCCGGAATTGATTTGGAATATATGCCCGTAGTAGTGAATCGTTTTGAACCCAAGGAACGAAAATATTAGCACCCCCCTATTTCAGGTCGGCTTCATTAGTCTGCATAACCCCACTCTCCGATAACAGTCATCAATTCATCCCACGCTGCCCTATCGGGTCAGACGTGGGGCTTCTTGTGGAAGACGCTAAAACCGGATCGTTTCAACCCGAAATTGCTATAGTGAACAGTTAAGACTGAACTAAATTTCATTCAGTTTAATCCATGACCCTATAACCCTCTGATTTCTTACTCCCACTCCAGTAAAGATGCAACGCATTGAAATACGAGCTAGTCCCTTGATTTAAAGTCAATCAGGAAATAAATTTCTTCTGTTGTACTCCTCAAAAATTCAGGATTACAGGATGTCCAATCAACCAGATAAAAACGCCCAAGCCCTTCGCATGAGTGAAAACAGACTCCGTTTAGTTACTAATGCTTTACCTGTTTGTATTTCCTACATCGATCGAGAGTTGCGCTATCAATTTGCCAACCAAACCTATCAAAAATGGTTTGGACGCTCTCCCGATGAAATTGTTAATCAATACCTCTGGGATGTTATTGGTCAAGCTGCCTATGAAAGGGTGAAATCTAAGATTGAGCGAGTGTTTCGCGGGGAAACGGTGGAATATGAAGCAGAGATGGTTTATTCTCCTCATCATGTTCGTTATGTTTCCGCTACCCTAGTCCCTGACCTAGCAGAAGATGGTCAAATCTTAGGGTATTATGCCCTAATTGAAGACCGCTCCAATCAACGCAAAACCGAAGCCGAATTAAAAGACCTCGCCCAACGAATGTTAACGGTTATTGAAACGGTGGGGGAAGGTATTACCCTCAGTAATTTAGGCGGAGAATTTATGATTCTCAATTCTAAATTAGAGCAAATTACAGGCTATAGTCGCGAAGAGGTGAGAAGTTTTGAGGATTTTTTAATTTATCTTTATCCTGATTTGCAAGAACGGCAACGAGTCGCCCAAGAAATTCAAGATGTTTTACGGGTTGGGGTGCGAGAAAATATTGAAACCCAAATTATTACTAAATCCGGTAAACGAAAAACTTTATTAGTCTCTACATCTCGCCTAGAAATTAATAATGAACCTTGGCTATTAAGTGCTTATCGAGATATTACAGAACGTCAAGTTATTGAATTACAATTACGGGATAGCGAAGCACGATTGCAAACAATTGTCAACAATACCTTTGATGGGATTTTAATTTTGGATGGTCAGGGAATTGTCCGTTTTGCTAATCCGGCTGTTACCCGTTTATTTAATAAATCGATTGAACAAATTATGGGGAGTGAATTAGGTCGTCCCATTGTAGTGGGAGGGTCGGCAGAAATTGAGCTACATTCTCCGGGTCAAGAGGTCAAATATGCAGAAATGACTGTGGCAGAAGCGCAATGGGAAGGGGAAAATGTTTACATTGTTTCCTTACGAGATATTAGTGAACGGAAACAGGCTGAACGGGCTTTACGCGAGAGTGAGGAACGGTTTCGCCGGGCTTTTCGTGACTCTGCTATTGGGATGGCTTTGGTGACAATTGAGGGGGAATTTTTGCGGGTGAATCGTTCTTTATGTGAGATTTTAGGCTATAGTGAGGCAGAGTTTAACCACTTAACATTACAGGGGATTACTCACCCTGAAGATTGGTCGATGAGTGAGCGCTATCAACAGCAAGTTATCCGGGGAGAAATTCGCTATTTTCAACAAGAAAAGCGGTATTTTAATCGGCAAGGTCAAGCGGTTTGGGTGTTGGTTTCTGCCTCTTTAGTTCGGGATAGTGAAGGTGAGCCTTTGTATCTCATTGCCCAAGTGCAAGATATTAGTGAACAACGGGCAATCGACCAGATGAAACATGAATTTATTTCCATTGTTAGTCACGAGTTACGCACTCCTTTGACGGCCATTGAGGGGGCTTTAGGTTTATTAGCAACGGGTATTTATAATAATAAACCGGAGAAAGCGCAACGAATGCTAGAAATTGCCCGGACTGATTGCGATCGCCTTGTGCGCTTGGTCAATGATATCTTGAGCTTGGAACGCTTGGACTCTGGGCAGTTTCAGTTAGAGATGGCCCCCTGTTCCGTGACCCACTTAATGGAACAGTCCGTGGAAGTGATGCAGGCGATCGCCAATACCGTCCCTATTACCCTCACAACTCGACCCATTGAAGCCCAAGTCTGGGCCGCGGCTGACTCCATTTTACAAACCCTCACCAACCTCCTCAACAATGCCATCAAATTCTCCCCTCCCCATACCACTGTCACCGTCTCAGCCCAAGATTATGGGGCCAGCATCTGTTTTTGTGTCCAAGATCAAGGTCGCGGCATCCCCCCCGACAAACTACACAGCATTTTCCGGCGTTTCCAACAAGTAGATGTGTCCGATGCCCGTCAGAAAGGAGGTACAGGACTAGGACTCGCCATCTGTCAGAAAATTATTGAACAACACGGCGGACGAATTTGGGCAGAAAGTCAATTAGGACAAGGGACTTGTTTTTATTTCACCCTGCCTAAAGCTTAACTTTTACTCTTTATTTTTGCCAATGTCAACCGCAAAAAATAACAAAATAAAGCCTTTATTTTACTCTAACTAATGAGGATTTTTTATTATTTTGTGATACCATAAAAAATACAATACATTGAAAAGTTTTTGCCATGATTGACCCCAATTTAATTGATAAAATACCTGAAGAACTTGCTGAAGTTAAACCTTTTTTAAAAAGTAACTTATTGCCTTATATCGCAATAACGTGCCAAGATCAAGGTTGGATTAGAAATGCTTCTGACCCAGATTTATTGCCACCTTGGGAGACAAAATTAGGAGGATATCCTTACTTACCCAAAGATATGGACTACCCTAAAGATGCAGAAACCGATCGGTTTTTAATGTTTTTAGGTCAGATTGATTGTGCTGACGTGCCGGAGTTACCGGGCTTTAACTTGCCGAAACAGGGACTTTTGCAATTTTACACAGGATACGTCGTCCCGATGGGAGAGTGGGAGTCAACACAACATTATATTCGCTACTTTCCAGAGTTTTCTAAAGATGAAGGAGATTTAATCACCGATTTTAGTTTTTTGGAAGAAGAACGGAGTTATAATCACTGGTATGACCATGTTTATCGCTTAAGTTTCTCGCTAGAGTCTGATGTTTTCTTAGACTACCGTAGCGGTTTTTCAGTGTTTCATCCCTTAGACGAACCCGAACATCTACCGATCTGGGAAGAATTTTATTATGAGTGGTTTTATGAACAAGACGAGTATATGGCACTCAAAGGGAATGGGAAATTAGGGGGATATCCTGAAGTTCATTCCTACGTTCCGGAGACACTAGACAAGGCAGAGGGTCAGCTTTTGTTAGAGTTAGATCATCCCGATGATGATGGGGTTTATTTCTACTTTTTTATTGACCCAGAAAAACTAAGTCAGGCTGATTTTAGTCAGGTTAGTTCTTATCTTGTAGCCGTTTGATGGGTTCTTCCTTAATACAATTTGTGAGAAACTTGTTGCAATGATTGATCCTAACTTAATTGCCAAAATACCTCAAGAATTTGCCCAAGTCAAACCTTTCTTAGAACAGAACTTACTCCCTTATATTGCCATAACCTGTGAAGAACAAGGATCCCTTGATAGTGCTTGTGACCCAGATTTATTGCTACCTTGGGAGACAAAATTAGGGGGATATCCTTATTTACCCAAAGGAATGGACTACCCCAAAGATGAAGAAACCGATCGATTTTTAATGTTTTTAGGTCAGATTGATTGTGCTGATGTGCCGGAATTGCCGGGCTTTAACTTGCCGAAACAGGGACTGTTGCAATTCTACACAGGATACATTCCCACTATGGGGGAATGGAGATCCACACAACACTATATTCGTTACTTTCCAGAAGTTTCTAAAGACGAAGGGGACTTGATTACTGATTTTAGCTTTCTAGAAGAAGAACGGAGTTATAATGAGTGGTACTATGATGTTTATCGTTTAAGGTTTTCTCTAGAAAATGACGTTTTCTTTGATTATCGAAGTTCTGCATTTAAGGTCTTTCATCCTTTAGATACACCCGAGGAGTTAAAATCGGTATGGGAAGAATTTTACTATGACTGGTTTTATGAACAAAAAGAACATATGACACTCAAAGGGAATGGGAAGTTAGGGGGATATCCTGAAGTTCACTCCTATGTGCCGGAGACACTAGAATCAGCCGAAGGTCAGCTTTTATTGGAGTTAGAGCATCCCTATGATGGAGTGTATTTCTACTTTTTTATTGACCCGCAAAAATTAACTCAGGCAGATTTTAGTGAGGTAAGTTCTTATGTCGTAGCGGGTTGAACAGTTTATATAATAGAGCCTTATTCCCCTTCTTGAGCCGAGGAAATCTATACTTAATCTATAGATTTTGCACCATGTTCCTCAAAATAAGAGAGGGTTTTGAGCAATCCAAGGGCGGCAGCATAGGATTCTTCGATCAGTTCTTGTTTTTCTTCTGGGGTATCTACGAGGTCATCGGTGGCTAATTGCAGGGTGCCTAACATTGCATTAAGACTGGTGCGAACTTCGTAGGAAAGACGGGTGCGCAGTTCGTGGGAAGCGCGGATAGAAGCGCGAATTAAAGCGGCATTGGTGGGGAGAACGACTTTTTTAGATTTTTTCTTGCCAAACTGCATGGCGTGAAGATTGGCATATTGTCCATTGAGGGCTAACAGTTCTTCGTGATCGCCAAATTCTATAATGCGACCTTTTTCCATCACGGCAATTTTATAGGCTTGTTGGACGGTGGAGAGACGGTGGGCAATCACAAGGGTGGTGCGATCGCGGCATAATTCATCAATGGCCTCCTGCACTAGCCGTTCCGAGACGGTATCTAGGGCGCTAGTGGCTTCATCTAAAATCAGAATATCGGGATCTCGTAACAGGGCCCGAGCAATGGCAATCCGTTGTCTTTGGCCTCCCGAAAGCATTACCCCGCGATCGCCAATATCCGTATCAAAGCCATTAGAGAGTTCCATAATAAAATCATAGGCGTTGGCTCGTTTAGCCGCCATGATGATTTCCTCTGGGGTCGCATCTTCTTTACCATAGGAGATATTATAGGCAATGGTGTTATTAAACAAAAACGTATCCTGACTCACCACCCCCATCGCCCGTCTCAGGTCATACATATTAAAATCTTTCAGATCAATACCATCCAAAGTAATCCGCCCTTCAATCGGGTCATAATATCGTGGTACCAAATCCACTAAAGTCGATTTTCCGGCTCCAGAAGATCCCACTAAAGCCACCGTTTTCCCCTTCGGTACCCATAAGTTAATGTCATCTAGCACCTTGTCCTGACTGCCGGGATAGGCAAAACTCACATTCTCAAAGCGAATCCCCTCTTGAATCCGATGGTAGGGCTGTTGACCATTGCTCATAATGGGCTTGTTCTTACGACTCAAGAACTGGGCAACAATTTCAGCACTGGGCGCAGCATTGGCGAAACGACTGCGATTATTATTTAACTGACCCACAACAGGAATCAGACGGAACAACGTCACCAGATAAATTAATAAAATCGTAGATAGAGATTCTAGTTGTTCGGCAAAAATATAGCGACCTAATACAACAATCGCCAAGATAGTCATAATCCCGAGGCATTCATTTAGAGGCGAAATAGCGGCAAAGGTGGCATTAGATTTTAGTTCTGCTTCTTCTCGTTCTCGGATAAACTGCTTGATGATTTTATATTCCGCTTCCTCAGTGCTAACGGTTTTAATTAACCGAATACCAGACAAGATTTCAATGAGTTTCCCGGTATATTGACCTGATTTATCTGATAAAATTTTTCCGTATTTTTTAGCACTCATAATCAAATACTGATTACTGAGAGCGACTAAACCCAATAAAACAGTGGAGATCAGAGTTAATTGCCAAGACAAGGAAACTAAAATAGCTGTAAACACTAATATTGTAATGGCTACTGTTAAGATTTCAATAGCAATTTTAATTGAGCTAATCGCTCGACCAACCTCTTGATTAATACAGTTTACAATGTCCCCTAATTTTGTTTTACTAAAGAAGTCTAAATCAATTTCTAGTAAAAGCTGAATTCCTTGTAGACGCATATTTATGATCAAGGAACGATTCAAATAAGAACCCACAATAGTGGTTAAATAAATGGCAGTATTTTTAAGTAAAATTGCCAGAAAAACCGTCCCGATCATTGCAATAAATTTAAAATCCCCGGGAAATCTTTCAAAAAATAACATCAGTTGCTGTAGGGGGGCTGGACCCCGTTGTAATAGCCCGGTTTCTTGTCCGAGGAAACCTAAGAGTAACGGGACAATCAAGGCCGTGCTAATACCGTTAAAAATAGCCCCAGAAAACCCCAAAACAACGGTAAGAACCATTAATAATGGGTATTGCAGAGCAAATTGGAGCAACAGTCGATTAGGGGTCATAAATTTAGTTTGTTCTGAATTATCAATATTAATGGCTCGGGAGCAATGGCACAAAAGCCACGATTCCTAGGGGGCAGTCAAGTCGGTGATGACATGGCTTAATACATGGGCTGTACTCTCCAAACTATAATACTGAATACACCTCTCCCTAGCACGATGACCCGCTAACTGAGCTTGATCGTAACTCGTCTGTGTGGGTTGGTTCATGGCTGAGTCATTAGATTGAGAACCCGGTGGGTTGTTACCACTGGCGTAACTCCCGTGTCAATTTTAGCCGCTAGATCGGTGAGTGAAACATTAATTTCTGGCCAAGTGCCTCCACTGCACCAATCCATCCCCCATAATAACCAAGGATCAATCTAATCGTTATGGATTAGATTGATCCTCGTGCTTGATTCAACTGGGTGAATCGCTCAAAATTGCGGTGGTTTCGACCAATTTCTCTGCCCGAGAAGTTGACCTAAACCGCTTCCTCGGAATTGGCATCCACCGCGACTTGATCAGAACTTGGGAGTTCTAAACAATAACCCGCCCCATAAACCGTTTTAATGTATTGGGGATGACGAGGGTCCGGTTCGAGTTTCGTTCTCAAATGGCGAATATGAACCCGAATGGTTTCAATATCATCATTGGGATCATATCCCCAAACTTCTTTGAGAATTTCACTGGGGGATACGGTTTGTCCGTGACGCTGGAGAAGGCAGTGTAATAACTCAAATTCCAAATGGGTGAGCTTGACGGTTTTGTTAAACCAAATCGCCTCAAATCGCTCTGGAATCAGGGTTAAAGGCCCATAATTGAGGATTTCAGAGTGTTTGGCAGCTTGAGGGATGCGGTCGGTTCGACGGAGTAAAGCCCGCACTCGTGCTAGCATTTCTTCGAGTTCAAAGGGCTTTGTCATATAGTCATCTGCACCAGCATTGAACCCACCCACTTTATCTTGAGTTTGATCTAAAGCGGTGAGCATCAGGACTGGAATATCTGCTGTCCGTTCGTCTCGACGCAACCGTTGACAAACTGTGAAGCCATCAACTTTGGGGAGCATTAAGTCCAGCATAATCAAGTCAGGTTGTAGTTGAACGGCAAGGGCCTGACCTTTTACTCCATCACTGGCTAGATTTACGTCATAGCCAGCCATTTCTAAATTAATGGAGACAAGTTCTGAAATTGCGGGATCATCGTCAATGACCAAGATTCGGGGCATGACCAGAGAGTGTTAGCTATTGCTGTATTTGTTGATTTGTTACGGTTCTCAAAGAACTGTAAGGGGTAGATTAAGAAATCTGTATTGATTATAAAGGGTAATTCTCAATTCAGTTGCACTCGGGGGAATTTTTTTGGTTGCCTTTATACAAAGGGGGGGCTTTGTCAAGGGGCGAATTGTTAAAGATTGCAACAGTTCGTTAACCCTTAGTAACTCTGGGTTTCAGGCAGGCTCAGTCCAGAAACTCAACCGGGGGAATCTGCGGAGGATTCCTCGGTTCGAGTTGTTCTTGACACCAGGAACATAATTTTGACCTTTATACTTTTATAAGATTTGTGAGAGGGTCATCCTTCTCTCTCCATATAGCTTTATTGAAATGAAGACAATTAATGATTGAATCTACTTATCAAGCGCCTTGGTATTTACGACAGGGATTAGTCCATACCCTCTGGGCGAGTCGGTGGTATGGGAGACAATGGGAGGAGCAGGGAGAACAGGCGGCTTGGCTGCGGAATTTTCCGCCCATGAATTGGCGAGAACAGGTGTTTAGGGGGGCGGATGATGTGCCGTTGTGGGGGGTGTGGAGTTGTCCCCCTCGGGCGAAGGGGACGCTGATTATCACCTATGGGATTACGGGGACAGTAGAACAGGCCTGGTATGCTCAGACCTTGGCGCGCAAGGCCTATCAACAGGGTTGGGCGGTTCTGCTGTATGATTGGCGGTTTCATGGTAAGACGGCGAAACTGTCTGGGGTGCCTTGTTCTGATGGTTGGCGGGAAGGTTGGGATCAGGTGCGACTGGCGGAACAGTTGGTGGAGTTGGGTTGTCCTCCTTTTGTGGGTTTGGTGGGGTTTTCTTTGGGGGGACAGTTGGCGTTGTGGGGTTTGAAGGCGGCTCAGTTGGACCAAAGCTCGTTAATTCGCTTTGGGGCGGTTTTATGTCCGGCGTTAGAGTCGAATCGTTCTCTGACTTGGCTACAAACGACGTGGGTGGGACGCAGGATTGAGCGGGTGTTAACCCAGGAGTTAAGGACTTTTGTGGCCGAGCAGTGTGCTTTTTACGACCGGGTAGGCGATCGCCTGCCAGAACACCTGTCGCCGGAAGTCGTGAACCGTATTGATTCCATCATGGGCTTTGATCGGGAAATTGTTATTAATTATTACGGGTTTCCCTCGGTGAGGGATTACTATGAACAAACAAGTGCTTTGTACCTGCTCGATCAAATTCAACAACCTTATTTAGTAATTTATGCGGCCGATGATCCTATGTTTGAGCCGGGTTTAGTCCCGGAGATGGAGGAGCGCATGGCAGGGCATCCGGCGGGGACATTGTTGCTCACCGCTCACGGAGGCCATCTAGGTCATCTGACCCATCCCACCAGACAAGAGGACGAGTTTTGGGGGTTGAATCGCTTGTTAGAATTTGCCCAACACCAATGGGAGCAGCAAGTTGGACAAGGAGGATCACCCTATCAGTTAACCGCCAGCACCCTGCTCTGAAGAGACGGCGCTTCATGCCTCCATCTTCAGATACCTGAACCAGCCTAAGTCCTATCAGGTCTTAGTTCGATTCCCTACTCAAGCCCTGCAAAATTCTGAAATCTCCGGCACTGATTACTGATTACTGATTACTGATTACTGAAATGTGGCATGGGCAAGTTTTACTGGCTTGAGGAAATTGAGCCAACTGAGGTGAATTTAGTCGGGGAAAAAGCCCTCGCCCTGAGTCAATTGGGACGTTTGGGCTATCCTATTGTGCCGGGTTTTGTGATTCCCTCCACGACACTCAAGGCTTTTTTAAAACGTCTCGGAGAATCGGAACCCCTGTTAGTGGATTTAGCCGATTCTTCTCTCTATGTGGATGTGGATGATTACCAAGCCTTGCAAACATTGACCCGCCATATTCGGGTGGCCATTTCAAGCACCCCTTTAGAACCGGATTGGTTAGAGGATTTGAGTCAAGAAATCAAGAAGTTGGGGACTCCGACCTTGATTATTCGTCCTTCGGTGACGCTTCCTCAAAAGCGGGAGGAACACCTACATGGGGTGTTAATGGCTCAAGTTTGTAATAATGATCCCAAGGTTTTGGAAGGGGCGATTAAGCAATTATGGGCGGATTTGTTCTCGGCGAAAAGTTTGTTCTATCGGCAACGAATGGCGATCGCACGTTTACCCATTCACTGTGCCTTATTAGTCCAACCCCTCTCCAATGTGGTAGCCTCCGGCACTCTCACCACTGATGAGCAAACCTGGTCTATCCAATCGAGTTGGGGATTAGGACAGAGTTGGGTAAGGGGAGAAGTCGATCCCGATACCTATTCCATTAAAGCCAGTCAAGGCATCTTAAGCGCTAAACACCTCGGCCATAAAACCCGAGCCTATGAGATTTTAGCCCAATCGGACGGCCGGGCTAACCCCTTAGATGTCATTGCCCTTACAGAAGCCCAACAAAATGACTATGCCTTAGACCAGCAAAACCTACAGGACTTAATTGAACTGTCTCGTCGTCTTTTGGAGGAAGGAAAACAGCATTTCTCCCTGGAATGGATTCTCTGTTCTGAGTCGGACAAGTTACAGTTATACCTGACTCAATTCACCCCAGAACGCACTCCCTATTATCGCCCTCCTCCTCTGGTAATGGAACAGTCCCCCGTTTTAGTGACAGGGATACCTGCATCTCCGGGGCGGGTGATTGCTCCGGCGATGGTGATTTTAGGGAATCAAAAACCGCGACCCCAAATTCCCCCCGGTTCTATTTTAGTGACTCAGGGGTTAACCTCAGATTGGTTGCCCCTGCTTCAGCATTCCATCGGCATTGTGCTAGAAATGGGAGGAATGACCAGTCATGGGGCCATTATGGCCCGAGAATTAGGCATTCCCGCCTTAGTGGGGGCTGCCCATGCCACCCAGCAGATTCAAACGGGAGAATTAATCCTCTTAGATGCCACTCGGGGTGAGGTGTCTCGCTATACGGGAATATCTGACCCCCTAGAGGAGCAGGAAGACCGAATGACCCCGGCACATTCCCCCTCCCCTTCTTTTGTTCCGCCCTTTCCAAGAGGAGCTAGGGGGGATACTGCCCCAGCGCCTGAAGAGTTGGACGAGGCGGAAAATGACTGGCTGGGAACGCAATTGTGGGCGAGTATCAGTCAACCGGATTTAGCTGAAGAAGTTGCACAAGGTCGGGTGGATGGGGTGGGTTTGTTGCGCGCTGAGATGATGATGCTGGGGTTGCTCCATCAAAAATCTTTAGCCCAGTGGTTGGAAGATCCCCAGGCCTTAGTGGATGGCATTCGTCAACGTTTAGAACAGTTTGCAGTGGCCTTTATGCCCCGTCCGATTTTTTACCGCACGACGGACTGGCGTTTCCCAGAATATCCGGCATTAGGGGAGAATTGGTCTGAGGGGGTAAATCCTTTAATGGGGTTACGGGGAACCTATCACTATCAATTTCATCCGGCCTTGTTTGAGGCGGAATTAAAGGCATTACAGGCGATTCAGGGACGTTATGGGAATTTTCGGGTGATTTTGCCGTTTGTGCGCAGTGTGGCGGAATTTCGGTACTGTCGCGATCGCCTGGTGGAGATGGGATTATTGCGATCGCCAACCTTCCAACTTTGGATCATGGCCGAAGTGCCGTCGGTATTATTCCTCCTACGGGACTATATTGAGGCCGGAGTCCAAGGGATTGCCATTGGCACCAATGATTTAAGCCAGTTACTGCTAGGAGTAGACCGGGAAAACCCTCCACTCGCCCGGTTTTATGATCAAGATGCCACAGCCTTAAAAAGGATGCTACAACAGTTAATCACCCAAGCCCAAACCTATCAGATTCCCTGTTCTATTTGTGGGCAAGGGGTGTTAGAAATTCCGGACTTAGTGGATCATTTAGTGGAATGGGGAGTGACCGCTATTTCCGTAGAACCCCATGCCCTAGAGTCCACTTATCAAACCCTAGCCCGGGCCGAAAAACGTTTACTCTTAGCGGCTGCCCGGTTGAAAATGGACGGGTAGGGTGTAATAGGGAATGGGCAATCTTAACTTGTCAAGGTCAGGGAATGGGAAATAGGGAATCGGGGGAGCGGGGCTTAGATCCCCTGAACAAGCAAAAGATACAGTAAGGTATTATGGGCAGAACTGAGCCCAAGTTCGCTAAACTCGACTAGATAGCCGTGATCCCTGTCGTTTCCTCACAAAACTCATGACTGAACTGTACACTGCGTTCACGCTCTTTTTGAGCTTATTGGTAGAAGCTCTACCGTTTCTGCTGTTGGGGGTTCTGCTCTCCAGTGCTTTACTTTTTTTCATCGATGAACGCCAGTTAGTGGCCAAAATGCCCCGTAATCCCTTATTAGGGGCTTTATTTGGCAGTTGTGCCGGTTTTCTATTTCCGGTCTGTGAATGTGGTAATGTTCCCGTCGCTCGTCGTCTTTTAACTCAAGGGGCCCCCACTTCAGTAGCCATTGGGTTTTTGCTAGCCGCCCCGACGATTAACCCCATTGTGATGTGGTCTACTTGGGCGGCCTTTCCCCATCAGCCGGGGATGGTATTTTGGCGAATTCTCTTCTCGTTGATTATTGCCACCATTGTGGGCTGTGTATTTAGCTTTCAGAAAGATCCCTGGCCCCTCATGCAGCCGGATTTAGCCAAGCGGGTGATGAATCAACGGGCGAATCAAACCTCAACGAGTTCGGCCCTCTGGACAAAACCGGATCCCCTGCCGACGTTATTACAATCCGGGACATTTTTATTAGGTGAGGGATCCGAACCGGTGCGCTTGGATGATGCGGCCACCGGAGCAGTTGCCTTGCCTTATCAGAAAGCCTTTCAACGCTTTTCTCGCCACAGAGTCCGCCTGTTTTTAAACAATATTGTCCAAGAAATGCGGGAACTTGGGGCAATGTTAGTCTTGGGAAGTGCCACAGCGGCCGCGATTCAGGTGTTGGCCCCTCGGGAGTTGGTGCTGAGTTTAGGTCAGGGTCCGGTGACTTCGATTTTAGCCATGATGTTATTGGCGGCGTTGGTGTCCATTTGTTCGACGGTTGACGCTTTCTTTGTTTTAGCCTTTGCTTCTACCTTTACTACGGGGTCCCTCCTAGCCTTTTTAGTCTTTGGCCCCATGATTGACATTAAAGCCATTGGCTTGATGATCTCGATTTTTAAACCCAAGGTGATCCTTTATTTATTTGCGATCGCCGCTCAACTCACCCTCATCCTTACCTTGTCTTATAGTTACTTCTTCTAACACTCATGAAGACCTTTAAACGAGTTCGCCTCCAATGGCGTTCCCATCCTCTCTGGAGTCGATACATCTCCCCTCTGGGCAAGATGTATCTTAACGTGGTTCCGTGGTTAGATATCTTAACCATGCTGGCCTGGGGGGTACTCTTCCTCAAGTATTTTGTGATTGGTCGCCTCCAACTGCTCATCCACCCCAACTATTTCGCACTGGTTTTAGTCGCAGGCATCGTCCTAGTAGTCCTCGCTGGGGTCAATACTTGGAATCAACTGGCTGAAAAACAGGGAAAAATCCCCCCCCTCACGGCCGCCGAAACCCAACACTTAACCCTCTTTCCTCCCGGTATCGGAACCGGTTTACTCTTAATTGTTGCCCTGTCGGGTTTTATTATTCCCCCCAAAATCCTCGCTAGTGATGCAGCCTTACAACGGGGGCTAAGTGAAACCCTCCCCTACACCCGCACCGAAGCCCAAACCTTTTACAGTGCCATTAAACCTGAAGAACGCTCCCTCTTAGATTGGGTGCGCACCTTTAACGCCTATCCTGAACCCGATGCCTACCGAGGACAACCCGCCAATGTAACCGGATTTGTGGTTCATTCCCCCACCCTGAGCAATGAATATATCCTAATCTCCCGTTTTGTCATCACCTGCTGCGCGGTGGATGCCTACCCCGTGGGTTTACCCGTCAAACTCCCCCCCGGCACCCCACGCTATGAACAAGATATCTGGTTAGAAATTCAAGGGGAAATGAGTACCGAAACCTTTGGCGAACACCGTCAACTGGTCATTGCGGCTAAAACCATTGAACAAATTCCCACCCCTAGTAATCCTTACGAGTTCTGAGGAGTCAATCTTATGACTATTCCCAATCGTTATCCCGTTCTTTATCCCATTGACCGCATTTCCTTGGGGTTAATGACCCTGTTTTCTGTGGTGATTGGGCTGTTAATTTTAGGCGGTAGTTTTTGTACAGGCGAGCGCTGCCTCTTTCACACTGGCCCCCGGGTGAATCAATTCTCTTGGGAAAACCGCGTGATTGACTACCGAGATCAAGCTTTTATCTTGGGGTTTAATCGCCCCATGGATCAAGAAAGTGTTGAAGAAAACATCAAGATAACCATTCCCGATCAACCTGATGTAAAGAACCCGCTGCCCGGAAAAACCAGTTGGGCCGGACGACGGATGGCCTACACCTTAGATTTTCCGGCACCCTACGGGACAAAATACCGTTTTGAACTGGAAAACGCCCAAGAACGCTTTATCAATCAACAGCAAGAGGGGGCTGCCATTCAACCTTATCAAGCCGAATTCCGTACCCCTGACCGGGCCTTGGCTTATATTGGGCTAGAAGGGGCGGAACGGGGGCGTTTGGTCATTTTTGACTTCACCACTCAAGAAAAGCGGATCATCACGCCAGAACAGTTGGTTGTCACCGAATTTAGAATTGATCGCGATCGCGCCCAGATTGTTTTTAGCGCCGTAGAACGCAATAGCACCCGAGAGGGAATTCTCGACCAACAAATCTACCGGGTGAATACCGGACTCACCCGAGAAAAATCCGGCTTTCAAACCGGAAAAGACATCGGCAAAATTGATTTAATTCTGGACAATGAGGGCTACAACAACCTCAAATTTGACCTTTCCGAAGACGGGGAACTGCTCGCAGTGCAACGAGTAAACAAAGAAGATCCCGCCGATTTTGGCCTATGGGTTATACAAGATGGCAAACAACCTAAACCCCTGAAAAATGAACCCGGTGGGTTGTTTCTGATTGCCCCAGACAATGAAACCATTGCCAGCACCCAAGGAGAAGGGATTGCCATACTTTCCTTAGAACCTGCCGCCCAACCCCTTGACTTTTTAGCCCAATTTGGCATGGTGTTAGGGTTCTCCCCCGATGGTCGATCGGCCGCTATGGTAGATTTTAATAAAAATAACCCCGATTTGCTCTATACCCGCTCTCTTTATTTGGTCAACAATCAGGGCGTGCAAGAAAAAATCTTTGATACTCAAGGCTCTATTCTCGATTGTCAGTTTCAGGCCAAAGGTGAACAGATGTTTTGTCTCATGACTAATTTAGTGGAGGATACGGAATATATAGAACAGCCTTACATTGCTATGGTCGATGTCAGAGAGAAAAAAGTCGCGCCCTTGATTACCTTGCCGAAATATCAAGACATCAACATCAGTTTAGCTCCTGATGGCTTAGGGTTACTCTTTGACCAAATCCGCACCGATCCCACCAATGAGCAAGAAAGTTTCTTAAAAACCAGTTCAGGAGAGGCGTTACTCGATGGGCAAATTTGGTTATTAATTCCCCCTCGTTCTTTACCGGAGCAGGGTCAAGGGACTTCTCCTCAGTTGGAAGAGTTGCCGTTTGTTGGTTTTCAGCCTCGATGGTTCCCCTAAAATAGGGTCTGCTGAATAACTTGGGGAGTTGGGAGCGGGGAATTGATAATTGATAATTGATAATTGACAATTGACAATTATTTCCGATTCCCGATTCCCGATTGGGCGCCCAAGCGCAACTACGAACCTGATTCCTGACTCCCGATTCCCTAATTATGGTGCTTGGCGAGCTTCCCAAAAACGGGTAAACTCCAGCGCGGGCATGGGACGGCCAAAATAATAGCCTTGGAATTTATGGCAACCTAGATTGTGTAAAAAGGTGGCTTGTTCTGCGGTTTCCACCCCTTCGGCAATGACATCTAATTGTAAACTCTGGGCTAAGGCAATGACAGAACGAACAATGGCGGTGTCGTTGCTATCTTGGGGAATTCCTCGCACAAAGGACTGATCAATTTTGAGAAAGTTTAGGGGAAAGCGTTTGAGGTAACTTAAGGAAGAATACCCGGTTCCGAAATCATCTAGGGCTACGGTTACGCCTAAATCTCGGAAACTTTGAAGGATTTTGATGGCACTTTGCACATCATTCATTAATAAACCCTCGGTGATTTCTAACTCCAAAAGATCGGGATTATGGTGGGTGTTTTCTAGGGTAGTCGCTACTAATTCCACGAGATTGGGCTGTTGGAACTGAAGGGCGGAGAGATTTACAGCTACTCGTAAACCATGTAATCCTCCTAGTTGCCAGAGGTGGTTTTGCTGACAGGCTTTTTGTAATACCCATTCGCCAATGGGGATAATTAAACCGCTCATTTCAGCGACAGGGATAAATTCACCGGGGGAAATAAAGCCTTCTTGGGGATGTCGCCAACGGAGCAAGACTTCTGCTCCCATACAGTCGCCTCCGTCGGTGTGATAGTCTATTTGGGGCTGATAAAAGAGTTCGAGTTCTTCTCGTTCTAAAGCGCTGCGCAAATCCCGTTCTAGGGCTAACCGACGGCGCAATTGTTCGGTCATTTCTGAGGAGTAAAAATGATAGTTCCCGACTCCTGCGGCTTTGGCTGAACGGAGGGCGGTGTCGGCATGGGTGAGTAAGTCTTCTGCTTGTTCTCCGTCGCTGGGATAAATAGCAATGCCTACGTTAGCTGTCGGATAGAGTTTTTCGCTTTCGAGGATAAAGGGTTCTGCTAAGAGGTTGATCAGGGTTTGGGAGTGCTGAATGACTTGTTCTATGCCTTGAATTGGACTGTAGAGAAAGCCAAATTCATCGCTGCCGACTCGTGCCATGAGATGACAGGAATCGCCTTGATCTAGACGACGGGCTATTTGCCGGAGTAACCAGTCGCCTTTGTCTTGTCCTAGGCTGTTGTTGTAGCTGGAAAAATCCTTAATATCCAGTAGAAGGATGGCGAGAATGGTGTGTTCTCGTTGAGCGAGGGCGATCGCCTCTTCTAGACGATATTGGAGAAAATCCCGGTTGGGGAGGGCGGTGAGGGGATCATAGTTTTTGAGTTGGTGGATGGATTCGTCGAGTTTGGCGATCGCATACATGGTATCACTCATCAAAATCCCCACTTCATCTTTAAACTCGGTGGGTAGGTTGGGGAGAACACTTTTTTCGAGATAATGACGGAGACTCAGGAAGGTGGCTCGAATGGGGGAGAGTAATTGTTGTAAGGTGAATAGGGTGATTCCGGTGCCGATTAAGGTGGCAATCAAGGCTACCACGAGAATCCGCACTTTGATCTCAAGGTCAATATTGGCTGAGGCGATCGCATAAAAAAACAACGTCAGTAGGGGAATATGGGTGCCAATAAAGGCCACTAACATGATTTTCCCCAAGTAACTCTGAGGGAGCTTTAAACGAGCTAGGAAAGAATAAACTTGCAACTTAGGGATCTTCCGTCCGGGGGTTTGGGTTGTCATAAGTGTTTAAAGGTAAAAATTAAACTCTCAACTCTGTCAAACTTCACTCTGACCCGTTCCACAGTTGGGAGGTCTTCTAGGAAAAAGCTTAAGACTGAATAATAACCGGGAAACCATGATTTAATAAATTTTAGTATAAAACTTGACAGATATTTTTTCATGAAACCCCCTCTAAGCCGTGGGAAAATCATGATAGGGATTGATGCCGCCCCCAATCGATTAGACCCACGTTCAGGGTGACACTGGCTCAATTTATGCCCCATCTGGGCTGATCAATTCTTGACAATTTTCACAGATGAATTTACCCACTTGGATTACAGTTTCCCGCTTGTTAGGGGTGCCGATTTTACTCTATTGGTTAGCGAATCCTACCCCCCAAAACCGTTGGCTTGCCTTGATTGTGTTCCTCATTGCGGCTGGAACCGATTGGCTTGATGGTTATTTAGCCCGTCGTCTGAATCAGGTGACAGATTTGGGCAAATTTTTAGATCCCCTCGTGGATAAGTTATTAGTGTTAGCGCCGTTATTAGCGATGATTGCTTGGGGGGTGATTCCCGCGTGGGGGGTGTTTCTGATTTTGGGGCGAGAATTGGCGATCGCAGGATGGCGCGTCAATCAAACCACCATCACGGGGGCGAATCTTTGGGGCAAACTCAAAACCGTCACCCAAATCATCGCCATTGCCCTCCTGATCTCTCCTCTGCCCTCCCCTTGGCCCGGAGTCGCCATCATTGCCTTTTGGTGTGCTGTCCTCCTCACTCTCGTTTCCGGGGGAATTTATTTTCTCAAACCAGAGGAAACTCTTGACTAGGGAATTGATAATTGATAATTGACATGAGAAACCGGGTTTTTGCTAGGGTGTATCGAGAAAACTAGACAATGAATGCAACCCGGTTTCTGGCTAAGTCAAAGTTAGTCAATGACCTTACACCCGACTCCCCTGCTCCCCTGCTCCCTAACTCCAATGAATGCCCGCCAACTCGCCTTTCTGGCCTTAAAACAAATTGACCGCCAATCCGCCTATACCGATGTTGTTTTAGATCGCACCCTACGCCAACAAAAAAGCTTAAAACCCGAAGATCGGGGCTTATTTACCGAGTTAGTCTATGGCATAGTTCGACGACAGCGCTCTCTCGATGCCCTGATTGATCAACTGGGCAAAAAAAAAGCCCGACAACAACCCCCTGATTTACGCCTCATCCTCCAGATCGGACTCTATCAACTGCGCTATCTGGATCATATTCCCCCCTCTGCGGCCGTTAACACCACCGTGGAGTTAGCGAAAACCAACAGCTTTAAACACCTCTCGGGGGTAGTCAACGGCATTTTACGGCAGTATGAACGATTAGCCCAAGAGGGGGATCCCTTAAAATTACCCCGAGATCCCATCCCACGCCTTGGATTGTTGCATAGTTTCCCCGATTGGATCATTCAATTGTGGTGGGAGGAGTGGGGAGAAGAGGAAACCGAAAAGCTTTGTATTTGGTTCAATAAGACCCCTTACTTGGATTTACGCATCAACCCCTTACAAACGACTCGGGAAGCCGTCCAAGAGGCTTTAAACGCCCAATCCTTGAATGTTTATGCTCTCTCTGGCCTCCCCCAAGGGTTACGAGTGGAGGGGAAAACGGGGCCGATTGCCCTGTTACCGGGTTATGGGGAGGGGTGGTGGACTGTGCAGGATGGTA
The DNA here is from genome assembly GCF_026130165.1 of Spirulina subsalsa FACHB-351. GTDB lineage: Bacteria > Cyanobacteriota > Cyanobacteriia > Cyanobacteriales > Spirulinaceae > Spirulina_A > Spirulina_A subsalsa_A. The sequence goes on from NZ_JAIHOM010000006.1 coordinate 37,571, forward strand.
GCGCCCAGTTGGTGGCCCACTTGCTCGATCCTCAACCGGGGGAGGTGGTGATTGATGCCTGTGCTGCCCCCGGTGGGAAAACCACCCATATCGCTGAGTTGATGGGTGATCGGGGGGAAATTTGGGCTTGCGATCGCGCCCTCAAACGTCTAAATCATATTACAGGGAATCAACAACGGCTCAAACTGCACAATATCCAAACTTGTGGGGGGGATAGTCGGCAATTTGAGCAGTTTATCGGTAAAGGCGATCGCGTCCTCCTCGATGCTCCTTGTTCCGGTTTAGGTACTCTCCACCGTCATCCCGATATTCGGTGGCGACAAACCCCCGAAAAGCTCGCCGAATTAGTGCAACTGCAACGGGAACTATTAAACCATACCGCCACTTGGGTTAAACCGGGGGGGTGTTTGGTCTATTCTACCTGTACCCTTAACCCCCAAGAAAATGAAGCCCTGGTGCAGGACTTTTTAGCCACTCACCCCCAGTGGCACCTGCAACCCCCTCCCCCCAACTTTCCTGTTCAAAATCCAGCCGGATGGGTTAAGATCCTACCGACGAAACAGGATATGGACGGCTTCTTTATGGCTAAACTTGTCCTAGAACAGTAAGAGCCATAACGGATACAGAGAAACAGGGCATGGTGAAGCGATCGCTCATAGCCTCTTCCACCGGGGTTGAAAAAGCAAAAAAAGCCTTTAAACGTAAGGGATGGACGCAAGAATATTTAGCGGCCGAAGTTGGGTTACAAACCCGTCAACCCATTTGGAAATTCTTTTCCGGTAAACCCATTTATCGCCACGTTTTCATAGAAATTTGTTTCGCCCTCGACTTAAACCCTGAAGAAATTGCCCTAGCCTCCGAAGAGAATTTAAACCAAAATACAGACCATCAAAATCTGGATCTTTGGGTGGAAAATTTGCGTCAAAGTCAAGCTAAAACCCTACAATATCAATGTGGTTTAGTGCAGATGTTAGATGTCACTCGTCCCATTGAATTAGAAGATATTTATGTAGATGTAAATATCTTGCCAGAAATTCCCCATCGACGCTGGTTAGAAATCTCTGACTTTCCCAGTGCCAGTGAGTACAGTCGGCTAGGACTGATTAAAATTCCCCAACAACGAATTCCAGTTATTACCGTTTTAGAACAATACAAACATCTCGTCATTTTAGGTCAACCGGGTGCCGGGAAAACAACCCTTTTGCAAGCCTTGGCGATCCAGTGTAATCAGGGCAGTTGGCGAAAAGATTTGCTCCCCATTTTTATCCGACTTAAAAATCTATCAGAAGATACCCTTAGACTCAACTCAAATAATTTTTTAAATGATTTATTCAGCTATTCTCCGGCTGAAAATATCGCACAACTTGAACAACTTTTACTAAAGGGCAAAGTGCTTTTATTGCTCGATGGACTCGATGAAGTCCCGGCAAAATCTCAAATCTTACTCATCCAAAAACTACAGAATTTCTTTGAAAAATACTATAACATTACCTGTTTAATTACTTGCCGACCTGCGGCCTATCAATACCGCTTGCCAAACTTTACAGAAATTGAACTAGCAGACTTTACCGACCAACAAATCTCTAGCTTTGTATCTAAATTCTTTCAAATTGTTAACCACTGTTCTCTCTTTAGTCGAACTTGTTCTAACCCTGAAATTCTGGCTCAACAGTTTTTACAACAAATTCAAAAAAACGAAAATCGCTCGATTCGAGAACTCATTAAAACGCCGATCTTACTTAACTTAAGTTGCCTTGTTTTCCAACAAAAAGCCGAATTTCCTCATAATTTAATCAAACTGTACCAACAGGGTTTAGATATATTACTTAATCGTTGGGATATTACAAGAGGGATTCAGCGAGATAGTGAACAATGCAACTTTTCTGTCCCAGAAAAACTAAGTCTATTAAGTTATTTAGCCTATGTTATGCTCAAAAAAGACCAATATTTTATTGAGCAGAAGAACCTACAAAAATATGTAATTTATTATTTAATTCATCACAAAAAAAGCCAAAAAGATAGGAATGAGCTAGAGCAATATGTTATCAAAATACTCAAAACGATTGAAAGTCAACATGGGATTTTAGTCGAACAAGCTCGGGGGATTTACTCTTTTTCCCATCTCACCTTTCAAGAGTATTTAGCCAGTCATTGGATTGCTCATCATCCCGAAACTTCCGTTTTCCAAACCCTGATTAATCATCTCTACAATCCCAATTGGCGCAATATTATCTTAATGACTTGTTCCTTGCTACCCAATAGTGAAACCTTCTTGACAGCAATTCAACAAAAAATTCAACAAGATATTGCCCAAGATTTAGAATGTGTTTTGTTTTTAAGGTGGGTACAACAACAAGCAAAACCTTGGCAAGATAGTAAAAAGTTGATTCTAGTTCAGGGAGTATTATTTAGTTTTGGAATGTTGCGCAATGTACGATTACAACAACGTAGTTTAAAAGGGTTAACTTTAGCCATTGCCTTGTTGCAAGAACTTTTATTTTGGGTTGATTTTCAGCGTATAATTACCCCATTACGGGTGGAAAATTTAGCCGAAGCTTGGTTAAAAGGACGGGAATTAGCCAACCAATGGGGTGAAAATTTACAGGTGCAACTCTCCTCTCGGAAAATTTCTTATGTGCGCGTTCAACAGAGTATGTTAAAGCGGGATTTACAAGGACTTTGTGAACTCAGTTTAGGGGGAGAGTTAGCGGTAAGTTTAAATGATCTCATCATGGACTTACCGAGTTTAGAGATGAAAACGGAACCCCTGAAAAAATGGTGGGAGACGGAAGGCAATATCTGGTTAGAAAAACTCCAGAATGTCTTATCCCAACAGGGATATGGTCAAGTATTGATGCCTTTGGGCGATCGCCAGCGACAAGCTTTGTTACAATTCTATTCGGCTCAAGTCTTACTGGTGGAGGGTTTGGAGCGGGCGATAGACCTTTCCCCCGATGTGCGATCGCACTTTGAATCAAAACTCTTTCACGTGGCTTAATTTAATTAGCCACTTCTGCCATTTCAATAACCCGTTCCTCAATATCTTTGACTAAGAAATTGATGGGTTTTTTACTACGAACTTTAAACCGTAAACGGCGAGATTGTACCCGCAAAAGAAGTGTTTCCAAACATTCCCGATCAAAACAGACATGACGCTGACGGTTTTTATGACCGTAAGTTGCCCCAGAAATCACATGAAGTTGAGTGTTTTTCTTCAGTTGATACCATAAGCCCTCACTCCCCCCCATTGTACTGGTTAAAGCACTCGGAGCAGGGGTAGCAGACAGATAAAGAGGATCTAAACTCGCCGCGCCCAAACTTTGCTCATAATTGTAATAGTAATGTAGGGGAACATCCGCCACAGGCAAATTTAATAACCCTTCGTAGAATTCCTTAGCAATTTGCAAATCCGACACCATGATTGTATGGACTTTTGGCGCACTCGACAGGAACATCCACATAGCCCCCGCATAGGCAACCAAGAGCATTACCATAATACCTTGGGTCGAAAAGAGACTGTCAAGGGCGGGTAAAAGCGCCCCAAGCACAGAAGTTGCTGACATGGTGTAGTTCAAAAACATCAATAACGTCATTTAAGCAATTGTAACGGTTTTCAGGGATCAGTGATCAGTCAACCCATCTCAATTCCCCACAGTCCACCCCCTAAAACAGTGTCTAGACATCCAGTCTCCGTTATCTGTTGTCACTCCCCTCTGCATGGGGAAAACTTGATTTTTTGTTTTGTTGGGTTTTGTTGAGTTGCGCTGTCGCTTCACCCAATCTACAAATTACTGTTGACTATTTACTATTTTGTTGGGTTGCGTTATCGCGTCACCCAAAGGATAGATTATGCTCATTCTCTATAATTTATTGTCAATTTATTGTCGTCAGGAAACCCACCCCCTAAGTACAATTCTTTAGCGTTGGTTAGTTCACATTTTGGGATGCGTTAGATTAGGGGGCTATTCATCCGGAAAAAGTCTGTATCGGTTTGAAGCCTCAATATAGAGAGTTTGCATTCAATTGATCAATTAAGGGTTAACTCACTCGATTGTATTTGTCAAGAGAGACATGACGTATTTTGGTAATTCAAATGACGTAATCTCTGAAAATCTCTGTTTAGTCGTACTGATCCCTTGACCCTTGACAAACTCATCTCACTGTAGAATTCAATTGAGTCTAAATTATGGAAGTTTTCAGATTATTTATATCGGTTTACTTCATTTCCTTTGCCTTGACAAATCTTGCCTATTTTATCACAGCTATCTTAGGTTTTGTAACGGTTCAACTCTGGCTTAAAAAACATCGAAAAAGGATCTCAAAAAAAACTTTTCTAAATCAACAAATCAAACAAGAAATGCTTCAATCTTTCCAATCAAATAGCATTTTTTCTTTATTTTGGACAATAACTTGGTTGAAAGTAACTCCCCACAATCAACTTTATTTTGACTTTGCAGAATGGGGTTGGCAATACTGGGTTTTGAGCTTCATCGTGCTGCTTATTCTACACGATACCTATGTCTATTGGGTTCATCGTTTAATGCACCACCCAAAACTGTACCGCTATTTACACCAAAAGCATCATATTTCAGTAGATGCGTCTCCTTTTTCAGGCTATTCTTTAAATCAGAGTGAAGCCATAATTCATGCTCTATTTTTTGGGGTTGTCAGCCATATTTTTCCGATTCATTGCTTGGTGATTGTTTTAATAATGGGATTTTCCATATTGGCCAACGTTATTGGACATTTAGGCTACGAAGCAATGCCTAAAAATTGGCTAAAGTTTGGCGGTTTACTGTTCAATACTACAACTCACCATGATATTCATCATCTTTATGGAGGTCGCTATAACTATGGAGTGTATTTCCGCTTCTGGGATTGGATAATGGACACAGAATCCCCGAATTACCAGCAGACCTTTGACCAAGCCACTCGTTCTATTGATTGAGACTAAAAGGAACAACAAACAACTTCAACTGTTTACTGTTGAATATGGTGCGTCAGGACTACAGTCATTCTTACTAAACTTAAGTCTCTGGGTCTGTCGTACCCTACTATTGATTACTGTCCCCCCACTCACACCGTTTTCTCTAGAATAGAACGACTCAACTCAACCAATTCCCCTTGTTCTGGCCAAAAGAGAGGGGGTAACTGGTCAAAGGTGAACCAATGGGTTTCATAATAGCGATGGGGATCGGTTGGTTTTACGTCAATTTGTTGAGTAGAAAATAGAAAATAATGGGTTACTTTCCAATCAGTTTTAGCATAATTAAAACGCTCTCGAATGCCTAATTTTGTAATGAGTTCCAGTTGAGAAAATCCCGCCTCTTCTTCGATTTCTCGCCGTGCTGCTTGTTCTAAGGTTTCTCCGGGTTCTAGATGCCCTTTGGGTAAAATATACTCACTATACTTTTCCCCCCGGACTAACGCTAGATAAACTTGCTTTCCTTCCCAACGCACAACAACACCCCCGGCTGAAATGGAGGTAGGAGCATTTTCGGTGTTTTGATACCAAGTTTGATCAATTATCATTAGGGCTGGCTGAATAGGGTTCTAATCAATGTTATACAAGACGTTCAGCCCTTTAATACCAAAAATACCCTCAAGCGTGAAACGCTGGGAGCTTTGAGGGGATTAGCTTTTAGGATGCCGGGAGGCGGAATTGAACCGCCGACACGAGGATTTTCAGTCCTCTGCTCTACCAACTGAGCTATCCTGGCGACAGGGTGTTTTTTCACTGCTTTATTAATCTAGCAAAAACCGTGAATCTTGACAAGCCCTTAACCGAAATATTTTTTCACTTGGCGGTCTTGCGTCCAGTGAGCCAATAGGTGGTCATTTTGCCTTTACCTTTGACGGCAATCAAGCCCCGTTCTTCTAGGTGATATTGGCCTTGTAGGCGTTTGTAGGTGGCGGCGGTGACTTGGATTTTACTGGGTAAACCGGAGGATTCCATGCGTGAAGCTACGTTGACGGCATCTCCCCACAGATCATAGATAAATTTGCGGGTGCCGATGACTCCGGCGACGACGGTTCCGGTGTTGATGCCGATGCGAATATGGAGGGGGATTCCTTGGCGGGTGCGGAAGGATTGGAGGGCGGTGATCATGTCGAGGGCCATTTCTGCGATCGCCTCGGCATGATCATCCCGCGCTACAGGTAAACCACTAGCGACCATGTAAGCGTCTCCAATGGTTTTGATTTTTTCCACCCCATGACGATCGGCTAATTCATCAAAGGCGGAAAAAATTTGATTGAGCAGACTAATTAACTCTAGAGGCTGCATTTGTGCCGCTAGGGTCGTAAAACCGACAATATCAGCAAATAAGATGCTGACTTCGGGGAACTGTTCGGCGAGGGTGCCTTGACATTGTTTGAGTTGTTGGACAATGGAGCGGGGGAGAACGTTGAGTAGAAGGCGTTCGGATTTGGCTTTTTCTAAGCGTAGGGCTTGTTCGGCATTAATGCGATCGCTAATATCGGTTTGCACGCCAACAAAGTGGGTTAATTCTTGTTGGGAGTTATAAATCGGGGAGATGGTTAACTCATTCCAGAAGGGGGTGCCATCCTTGCGTTGATTGAGCAGGGTGACGGTACAGTGTTTTCCGGCTTTAATCGCTTCCCGGAGTCGTTGCAATTCGTTTTGATCGGTCTGATCACATTGGAGAAAACGGCAGTTGAGGCCTAAGACTTCTTCCGCAGAATATCCGGTAATCTGTTCAAAAGCCGGATTGACGTAAATCAGGGGCATATCGGGCAAACGAGTGTTAGCAATGACAATTCCCACACTACTAGCGGCGATGGCCTGATCTCGCAGTTTGAGGGCTTCTTGCACTCCAGCCCGGTAGAGTTCGCTATTTTGCCAGTAGTTGTCTGTGACATCTTGGGCTATGCCGAAACTTTGGCCTTGTTGATAGGGGGATAAACGCCAAGATAACCAACGATAGCCGCCATTTTTAGAGAGATAGCGGTTTTGATGTTTGATCGGGCTAGAGGCGTGATGACATTGTTCTTCAATTTCTAGGGTAGCTATGAGGTCGTCGGGGTGAACAAAATCCACCCAAGGGCGCGATCGCAATTCTTCCAAACTCCAGCCGAGGATTTCTGTCCACAGGGCATTGAGGTGGGTAAAATATCCCTTGTGATGACGCACACAGAGGAGATCGGGGGAAAGGTCAAAAAATGCAGTTAAGGCCGGATCTGAATGATAAGAGTCTGGCTGATCTTCTGTCCACACAACGGTTCTCCCCTTATTCTGCAATAAGATATTCTCATAGCACCCTTGATTACTCATTATTGCAGGGCAAACGGCGATCGCAAGTCTATCAGGGGAACGAAATTCCTCTCAGAAGAGTTTCAGGAAGATTGCCCCAACCCAGTGAAAACTGTAAATTAATATGAAGACAACCTCAGATTTAATCAAAACAGGTGAAAGCTCAACTCTCTCTCCCTCTGCAATCCCTTCCCCAACGCTCCCAACTGCAAACTCTCTGGTCTGATACCCTGACCATTTTCTGGGGGGACTGGCTGGATTTACGGGTACGCATTGCCCAAGTGGCGGCTACTGGCTTAATTTCCCCCCTAATTTATATCATCGGCTTTGGTTTGGGGCTAGGCAGTGCGCTAGATCGGGCGATGGCTCCCCCGGCCGGGGATTCTTATTTAGAGTTTATCCTGCCCGGCATGGTAGCCCTATCTTCTATGACCATTAGTTTTGGGGGAACAACGTTCTCTATTTGTGGCGATCGCCTTTTTACCAAAACTTTTGAGGAATTACTCCTCATGCCCGTTCACCCCCTCGCTTTATACTTAGGGAAAATGTTGGCGGGTATTGTTCGGGGTTTAATGACCTCCGCTTCGGTGCTAATCATTGCCATTCTCTTTACTGGCAAAATTTTTAGCTTCCTCAATCCCCTATTTTTAGGCATTCTCATCCTGAATTGCGCGGTTTTTGCTGGGTTAGGGGTCATTACCGGATTAAGCGTCAAATCCCTAGAAAGTGTGGGACTCTATAACAACTTCCTGATTGTTCCCATGTCCTTCCTCGGGGCCACCTTTTTTGATCCCAGCACCCTCCCCTCTGTCCTCAAGGTGATTGTCTACTGCCTCCCCCTGACCTACACCAGTATTAGTTTAAGATCGGCCGCCTATCTGCCTCTGAATCAGTTTCCCTGGTACTCTTTCCCGGTGTTGTTATCTGTAGCCATTGCTCTAGCCTTTTGGGGGGCCTATCGTTTCTCCCACCAACAGGACTAAACCCCACGAGGACTGGCTTGGAGGGGGTTCTCCAGTTCACCAATGCCCTCAATTTCCACCCGCACGCGATCGCCCACCTCCAACGGCCCCACCCCTTCGGGGGTTCCCGTGAGAATCACATCCCCCGGCAACAGCGTCATAATCTGGGAAATGTAGGACACCAGAACATGAGGCGCAAACACCATCTGTTCCGTAGAAACCGACTGACGGGGAGTCGTTTCTTGATTAACAAAGGTTTGGAGACGCGCCCCAGCGCTCAATTCCCGCACAATCCAAGGCCCCAGAGGGCAGAACGTATCAAACCCCTTCCCCCGAGTCCACTGGCCATCCTTGCGCTGTAAATCCCGCGCTGTGACATCATTGGCGATGGTGTAGCCCCAGATCCGACTCTGCGCTTGTTCAGGAGAACATTGAGAAGTGCGATCGCCAATCACTAACGCCAACTCCCCCTCATATTCCACCTGCTGAGATTGGGGAGGATAGATAATCGGCCGACCCGCCGCAATAATCGCCGTCGGTGGCTTCAAAAATAACAGAGGTTCATCCGGCACCGGAGTCCCCATTTCCGCCGCGTGGGCCGCGTAATTCTTGCCCACAGCCACAATTTTAGATGGCGCACAGGGAGCCAAGAGGGTATAATCCTCCACCTCTAAAATTAACTCTGTCCCCTTCCCCCCCAACCAAGGCGGAGCATCCAATACTTGAACACTGCGGTTGAGTTGAAGCAAACCATAAAAGGTTTGTCCTTGAGAACTACTCACTCGAACGTAGCGTTGCGCCATAAGTCTAGAAACTGCTTGTCAATTTAAACGACAATTATAGAACAGTCCCGCTCCTGCTCAGGGTAAGTTTTGGACTAGGGGGAATTGCCCAAAAAATGTTAGGATGAGATCCGGCCTGTCACCACCCCACCCATTCATTCAGGCAGGGGAACAGTGCCGATCCTTGCTTCTGCCTGTGGGCTGCATCTTTGCCGAATTCAGCCGGGAAAACCCCCCAGAGCAAAAGAAGCCATTTTGTTCATAACATTTTGTCCACAAGGAGTAAAATCACCATGACGACTCGTAGCTACGAAATGATGTATGTCCTGCGTCCTGACTTATCTGAGGATCAAGTTAACGAAGCCACCCGCAAATATCAAGAAATGTTGGCCAATTTAGGCGCAACGTCGATTCAAAATAAAATCTGGGGCCGCCGACGTTTAGCCTATGAAATCCAACGTTTCCAAGATGGTATTTATGTGTTAATTCATTACCAAGGCGATGGTTCTCAAATTGCTCCTGTTGAACGGGCAATGCGTTTAAGTGAAGAGGTCATTCGCTATATTACCTTAAAGTTGGATGAGGAAAAACCTGAAGCTGAAGATTCAGAACCTGTCGCAGTAGAAGCTTAAGTTAAAATTTCAGTTGAAATTTTAGTTGGAATTTGAACCGGGGGCTTTACAGGTCTGTCTGCATTTTGTCAAGCCCCTACTCAATTATCAATACTCATTTTCCCTACAGCAAAGATTGACAAGTTAAGCCATTTGTCCGCTCATTTTTACTATTTTCTTAAATCCTTGACTTAATGTCTCCTTTAATTTTATGGTTACTGGTTCTTGTGATCAGTTTAGCCGTTTTAGCCAAAGCCTCTGACATTTTCATTGAAGCGGCTGAGAAAATTGGTCTTTATTTGCGTCTTCCCGCCTTTATTGTTGGTGTAACTATTGTTGCCATCGGCACATCGTTACCGGAATTAGTGTCCTCTATTTTAGCCGTCCTCCAAAATTCCTCAGAAATTGTTTTTGGGAATGTAGTGGGGTCAAATATTGCTAATATTTTCCTGATTATTGGAGCGGCTTCCGTTCTCCATCGGAAATTAAAGATTCAATTTGAACTCATTCATGTTGATTTACCCCTATTTGTGGGGTCTGCTTTTTTATGGGCGTTAATGGTCAGCGATCGCCATTTTTCCATTTTTGAGGCTCTGCTCTGCATTGCCGGGTATATCACCTATTCCATTTATACCGTCAGCAGTCGAGAAGAAGAAAACGCCGAAGCTTGCGACTTAGAACTTCCTCGGGGCTTTCTCTGGCAACAAATCGGCTGGATTGTCCTCAGTGCCACGGCCATCTTTTTCGGGGCAAAATACACCGTTGAATCCGTCATTGAACTCGCAGAAATCTTACAAATTGGCACCGCCGTTATTGCTGTAAGTGTTGTGGCTATCGGCACATCCTTACCCGAGTTTTTTGTGAGTTTTAGTGCCGCCCGCAAAGGCAATATAGAGATTGCCGTGGGCAATGTTTTAGGCTCGAATATTTTTAATACCTTAGTCGTGATGGGAATTCCCCGTTTAGTCGGCAAGCTTATCATTCCCCCAGAACTACTATTTCATGGCATGGCAACCATGTTAGCCGGAACCTTAATGTTTTTCTTTGTCACCCAAGATAAACAGATTACTCGGTGGGAAGGGTGGTTATTTTTTATTTTTTATCTCTGGTTTATCGGCAGTTTGTTCGAGTTTATCTAAGGCATCTAAAGGAGCAGAGGAACTACTAGGACTTTTCGCCTTCCCTCCCCGTTGACGCGCTAATTGCTCAATAGTATCCCCAATCACCGCCGTAAGACTTTTACGGGTGTTTACATGGTTTTCCTGTTCGAGTTTCAGGGACTCTAAGGCGCGATCGCGTTCCTGCATCACCGTCATCAGCATTTGTTTGAGATGGGTGACATCCTCAATCCCCTCCAACTCCGGGAATCCCTCCACCTCAGCCTCAATAGTATTCCCTCGAATCAGCAGAGGACCATCTTGGAGTTTCCCTAATTCCCGTTGCAGACGATTCTGTTCCTCTTGGGCCAGTCGGGCCTCGGTGCGTCTTTGTCTGGCCTCAATATTGTACAGTTTGCGCCAGTGGGCGGCACTTTCTAGAGCGGTGTCGCGATCGCGTTCAGCTTGGGTCAATTGTTGCCGCAATGCCCGAATTTCCGCCAACCATTGCATCAATTCTTCACTCATTGGTTATGCTCACACCTTGCCATTCTCCGCTTTACTTTAGCACTATTACCTAGGGGTGACAATTGTCTCTGCACGGCTTGCGATTGCTCTGTACTATAGCGTTTCCATTTGAGTTTTGTCATCCACAAGGGAAAGCCAAGGGAACAGGGAACACCGGATCTGGGAACAGTATACAAGGGTTACAAAGAGCTTGAAGTATTATGAAAAACTGCTCTGAGAGTTGATCAATGATTTGGAAACGCTATAAGTACCATGAGTTTGAATGGCACCTCGTTACTCAGATTGCCAAGGCAAAGAGCAAGGCTGACAAGTTAAGCCTGAATGTCCTTTTGTCCAGGTTAGGAAATAATTAACAATTAATAATTATCAATTCCCACATTTTACTCTTCACTGTTTACTGGAACTGAATATCCCGTTTATTTTAACACAAAATGGGTTAAAAAAATCAGCCCAGTCATCAGCTATTTAGACCAAAAAACAGGTAGCAACCCAGAAAAATTGCCCTAGGCAATCCTTAACCAGAGATTAAGAAACCCGCACCGTATTGAAAATCACCCCACTAATTGAGAGTAGAACGATAACATGAGAGGTGGAGGTAGATCACCTCCCAATGTACTCAACCACGTTTCATCCACAACTTAGGAGCAGACAAATCCTATGGTATTGACTGTTAACAGTACAGAAAGCTTAGAAGCCCTCGTAGAACGAGTCAGAACCGCACAACAAGCCTACGCCAGTTATAGTCAAGAACAAGTTGATTATATCTTTAAAAAAGCGGCTCTTGCGGCTAATGCAGCTCGGATTCCGTTAGCTAAAATGGCTGTTGCTGAAACAGGCATGGGGATAGTTGAAGACAAAGTGATTAAAAATCACTTTGCCTCCGAGATTATATACAACAAATACAAAGGTGAAAAAACCTGTGGGGTAATCGAAGAAGATAAATCCTTTGGCATTCAAAGAATCGCCGAACCTGTAGGAATTTTAGCCGGAATTGTCCCCACGACAAACCCCACCTCGACCGCCATTTTTAAAGCCTTAATTGCCCTAAAAACCCACAACGGGATTATTTTCTCTCCTCACCCTCGGGCAAAAGGTTGCACCACAGAAGCCGCTAAAATTGTCTTAAAAGCGGCAGTGGAAGCAGGCGCACCGGATGGAATTATTGGCTGGATTGATGAGCCAACGGTGCCTTTATCTCAGGCCTTAATGCAGCATCCTGATGTGAAATTAATTCTCGCCACTGGGGGGCCAGGGATGGTGAAAGCGGCCTACTCTTCCGGGAATCCTTCCTTGGGAGTGGGTGCGGGGAATACTCCGGCATTAATTGACTCCACGGCTCATATTAAAATGGCCGTTTCGTCCATTATCTTAAGTAAGACCTTTGATAATGGGATGATCTGCGCCAGTGAACAATCAGTGATTGTGGTAGAAGATGTTTATGAGCAAGTGCGTCAGGAATTTTGCGATCGCGGCGCTTACTTCCTCACCCCCGACGAAAAGCAGCGACTAGGTGAAAAAATCATCATCAACGGCCGCTTAAATGGCGACATTGTAGGTCAGCCTGTAGAACAAATTGCTGCCCTCGCTGGGATTACCTTGCCCCCCCGAACTCGGGTTATTATTGGCGAAGCCGAAACCATCGGCTCAGAAGAACCCTTTGCCTACGAAAAACTCTCCCCCGTCTTAGCCATGTATCGGGCAAAAGATTACGAAGATGCCGTAAGCAAAGCCTCTCAATTAGTCCAATTTGGAGGCAGAGGACACACAGCCGCCCTCTATACCAACCCCGGCAATATTGACCATATTAAAGCCTTTGAAGACCGCGTAGAAACCGCCCGAGTTTTGATTAATACCCCCTCCTCTCAAGGAGCCATTGGGGATTTATACAACTTCCGCTTAGACCCATCCTTAACCCTCGGTTGTGGGACATGGGGCGGGAATTCCATCAGCGAAAACGTCGAACCCCATCACCTGTTAAACATCAAAACCGTGGCCGAACGTCGGGAGAATATGTTATGGTTCCGCGTTCCCCCCAAAGTGTATTTCAAATACGGTTCTCTCCCCGTTGCCTTGAAAGAATTAGCCGGAAAACGTCGGGCCTTCATTGTCACCGACAAACCCCTCTATGATTTAGGCATGACCGGACCGGTGGAAGATGTTTTAGACGAAATTGGTCTAAAATATGACACCTTTTATGATGTCGAACCCGACCCCTCTTTAGACACCGTTGAACGGGGGTTAGTGCTAATGAAAACCTTTAACCCCGACGTAATTATTGCCTTGGGGGGAGGTTCGCCCATGGATGCGGCTAAAATTATGTGGTTAATGTATGAACATCCCGACATTGAATTTGAAGGGTTGGCCATGCGTTTTATGGACATTCGTAAGCGGGTTTATGATTTGCCCCCCTTGGGAGAAAAAGCCATTATGGTGGCCATTCCTACCACCTCCGGCACAGGTTCAGAAGTGACCCCCTTTGCGGTTGTTACCGACCGTCGCAATAATATTAAATATCCTTTGGCGGACTATGCCTTAACCCCCAATATGGCGATTATTGACCCCCAATTGGTGTTAAATATGCCCAAAAGTTTAACCGCTTTTGGGGGCATTGATGCTTTAACCCATGCCATAGAAGCCTATGTTTCGGTGTTGGCCTCGGAATATACCAATGGGTTAGCCTTAGAGGCCATTCGGTTGTTGTTTAAATACTTACCCAGTGCCTATGAAAATGGGGCAAAAGACCTCAAAGCACGGGAAAAAGTACACTATGCGGCTACAATGGCTGGGATGGCATTTGCTAACGGTTTCTTGGGAATTTGTCACTCCATTGCTCACCAATTAGGCGGCACATTCCACATCCCCCACGGGTTAGCAAATGCTTTCATGATCTCCCATATCATCCGTTACAATGCCACGGATGTTCCTTTTAAACAGGCAACCTTCTCCCAATATAAATATCCTAATGCGAAATGGCGCTATTCTCGTATTGCTGATCATTTGAAGTTAGGCGGTGAGACGGAAGATGAAAAGGTGGATCTACTTATTGCGGCTGTGGAAGATTTGAAGGCAAAAGTAGGAATTCCTAAGAGTATGAAGGAATGGCTAAAAGATGATCCCAGTGTCTTTTATGCTCAGTTAGATATAGTGGCAGATCAAGCATTTGATGACCAATGTACGGGGGCAAATCCTCGTTATCCCTTGATTCAAGATTTGAAACAATTAATCATTGATGCTTACGAAGGAAAACCTTTAGTGAGTCAAGATATCAAGGTAGAAATTAGTGGCAATGGTCATCAACCGGAGTTAAATGTATTACCGGAGATGATTCTGTCTTAGGGGGGTGAATTTTAGGTAATCAGGAATGGGTAATAGTTATTAATTATTAATTCCCTATTCCCCATTACCTATTCCCTATTCCCCATTACCTATTCCCCATTACCTATTCCCTATTCCCTATTACCCATTACCTATTACCTTAATGTGGAGTCATGGAAAAACGCAATCTTTATCTTTGTATGGGGTCTGCTTGTCATCAAATGGGGGTCTATGAAGTCCTCCCGAAGTTACAAGAATTACTGGCAGAATATAACCTTAATGATAAAATTGAACTGAAAGGTTCTTTTTGTTTAGAAACTTGTAGCTATGGCATTGTGATGAAGTTTGAAGAACAACATTTTGTGAGTATTAATCCGCAAAATGTGGAGAAAAAGTTCATTCAAGAGATTTTACCCGCGATTAAAGAAACAAAGAAAAATGTCAGAAAATAATCAAGATCATCTGTGGCAATTAATCTGGAAATATGACCCTAATGCTTTAATTGTTGTGGATGCCGATATGCACGTTAAGCTGGTGAATCCGGCATTTTGTACTATGTTTAATCTGCAAACAACAGACATTATTGATCAGCCTGTGTCTTTATTTTTAGATGAGGATGATATTGAAAATTTTAAGCAGGTGTGGGAGACAAATGAGGTAATTCGAGGCAAGGAAAAGGAATATTCCCAGTATCATTTGTATGTCAATCAGGTCATTTTTCCCATTGAAGATCAGAGTATTGTGGCCTGTATTATGGTCAATATGACCCACGAGTTAGACCAAAAGCGGGAGTTACGCAAAATCAAGAATGAAACCATTAAGAAGGTTAACGAGGTAGTTGACAATCAGATGAAAGTGGTGCAAGAAATTGCGGGATTATTAGGAGAAACGACGGCGGAAACGAAGGTTAGTTTGTTAAAAATCATTCAAATGTTGGAACGGGAATAATAAGTGTAAAGCTCTATGACTGTTGATAATTTCCTAGATATTTATACTCGCAGCTTAAATAAACAGGGTGAGGAACTCTGTGGGGATAAGGTTAAGTTTATTAAGGCTGAGAAGAAAACCACGGTGGTGATTTCTGATGGGTTGGGGAGTGGGGTAAAGGCGAATATTTTGGCGACGCTGACGACGGAAATTCTGTCTACGATGTTAAATGCAGATGTGCCGTTGGAGGAGGTGTTAAAAACGATTATTGCGACGCTACCAATCTGTCAGGTGCGGAAAATTGCCTATTCGACGTTTACGATTATTCAAATTGATAATCAGACCAATCATTTCAAGGTGATTAATTTTGATAATCCGCCTTGTTTTTATTTCCGTAAGGGGAAGGCGCAGCAATTAGATTTACAAACTGAGTTAATTTTAGATCGTAAGATTAAGGTGGCGGAAGGGTATTTAGAGCGGGGGGATTTTTTAGGGGCAATTAGTGATGGGGTGCTGTATGCGGGGATGGGGGTTGAGTTGAATTTTGGTTGGGGCTGGGACAATATTGCTAAACATATTGAGTCGGTTTTTTTGAAGGATGGCAATACGTCTCAACGCATTGTTCAAGATGTTATTAAAGAAACCCATAAGTTATATCATGACAAAATAGGGGATGATGCGACGTTTGTGGGGGTTTATGTTCGACAACGGAATCCGGTGATGATTTTTACGGGGCCGCCGTTGGATAATAAACGGGATGGGGAGTATGTGCGGCGTTTGTTGGAGTTTGAGGGGCGTAAGGTGATTTGTGGGGGGACGACGGGGAATATTGTGGCGACCTATTTGGGCGATCGCATTGAAATGGATATTAGCACCATGCGCAAGGAATTACCCCCCATTGGGCTGTTAAAAGGGGTGGATTTGGTGACGGAGGGGATTCTAACCATTTCTAAGGCTACGGAGTATATTAAGGCCTGTAATTGTGACTTAACTCGTCTGTCTTCGGATACCAATGGGGCTTATTTGTTAGCGCGGGAGATTTTACAGGCCGATTCGATCTTGTTTTTAGTGGGTCAGAAGATTAACGAATTCTATCAAAACCCCTTGCTGCCGAAAAATATCTCTATCCGACGCAGCTTAATTGAAGATTTAGTTAAATTTTTGCGCGATCGCCAGAAAGAAGTTGACATTGAGTATTGTTAACCCCCATTAACCCAGAATGCAGTCACTCCCTCCCCTTTCTACCCTAATTATCGGCTACGGTAACACCCTGCGCAGTGACGACGGGGCCGGGCAGGCCATCGCCGAAACCGTGGAAAGTTGGGGCTTAGAGGGCGTTTCTAGTTTAGCCGTCCACCAACTCACCCCCGAATTAGCGGCCGAGATGGCCCAATCCCGACAGGTGATTTTTGTGGATGTGTATCCTAGCACAAGGGACTCGCCCCAAGGAGTACAAGTGACCGCAATTGCTCCCGGAGAGAAGAACCCCACCCTAGGCCATGCCAGTAGTCCCCAATCCTTACTGGCCCTGTGTCAAGTCCTCTATCAGACCACTCCGGTCAGTTATTGGGTGTTAGTCCCGGCCGAAAACTTCGAGTTTGGGGAAAGCTTTTCCCCTCTCACCACCCAGAATATCCCTTTGGCCTTAGAAGAGATTCAAACGCTGTTGAGTTGCCGCTAAATTATGCACGAAGTCAGTTTAATGGAACAAACCTTAGCGATCGCCTTCGATCATGCCCAACAGCAAAACGCCCAGCGCATTCATCGGCTCAAAATGCGCATCGGGGCAGTGTCTGGAGTCGTTCCCGAGGCCTTAAGTTTTGCCTTTGATGTGGTGGCCTCCGGCACCATTGCCGAAGGAGCGACCCTAGAAATTGAAAACATCCCCGTCACCTGTTTTTGTCCCGACTGTGACCTGTTATTCAATCCCCCCGACTTATTTTATCAATGCCCCCACTGTGGCAGCTATATCCAGAAACCCCTAGCCGGGCAAGAAATAGAACTTACATCCTTGGAGGTATCCTAACTATGTGTGGAAATTGCGGTTGTCACGAACATCCTGAAATCGGCATTCACATCCATGAACACCCTCACCATCACCATGGTCATGACCACCATCATGACCATGACCATCACCACCACCATGAACACCCCCAAGACACCCCCACCAAAACCGTCGATGTAGCCCAAGCGGTTCTCAGTAAAAATGATCGCCTGGCTGAACGGAATCGGGGTTATTTTTTAGCGAAAAATCTCTGGGTGTTAAACCTTTTATCGGCTCCGGGATCTGGGAAAACTACCTTGTTAGAGCGCACCATCAGCGACTTACAGGGGAAAATTGCCACGGGGGTAGTAGTGGGGGACTTAGAAACCGATAACGACGCTCAACGATTGCGCGATCGCGGTATTCCCTCCATCCAAATCACCACCGGGACCCTCTGCCATCTTGAAGCAGATATGGTCCTCCATGCCGCCCAACACTTAGACCTCGATCATCTGGATTTATTAGTCATTGAAAACGTCGGCAATCTCGTTTGTCCCGCCGCCTACGATTTAGGGGAAAATTGGCGCGTAGCCCTGCTTTCCACCACCGAAGGCGAAGATAAACCCTTAAAATACCCCACCCTTTTTAAATCCGCCGATGTAGTCATTATTAACAAAATCGACATCGCCGAAGTCGTTGGTTTTGACCAAGAAAAAGCCCTGAATAACATCCGTCGCATCGCCCCCCAAGCCCAAATCTTCGCCCTCTCCGCCCGCACGGGGGAAGGGATGGAACAATGGTATGAGGCCTTGTGTCACAAAGTGCAAGCCCTCTCTCCAGTGGGCTAGTTGCCTTGGAAAATGCTCAATCCTTGCCCCGTCAAATTTTAGGTTTGACGGGGTTGTTGTGAGGTAGCTTACTAGGCAACAATAACAGAGGACAAATTTCCAACAGCCATCCTAGAAGGACGGGGCTTTAAACCCAGTTTTTGGGCAATAGTCGCCATAGGGGGATTGATGTCAACGCGCCAAAATATACTTCAAAATATACATTCTCTTGCCATACTGCAAAAAACCAGTTGATTAACACCCCTTTTTCTCATCAACCGTCAGATGTCAAGGAAATTCTAACCATGAATCCTGTCAAACTCATGATTATTGATGCAGATCAGCAGATTCTGCATAAACTTGAACCCCTTTTAAGCGAAATGGGGTATCAAGTTGCTTGTCTAGTAGATAGGAGAGAAGACACTCTAGAACAAATCCTCCACTATACTCCTGATTTGCTATTAGTTGGAAAATCCTTCATCTCGTCTAGTCAAAATCAAACCTTGATCTTGACCTTAGCCCACGACTACCACTTACCTATTATTTTTGTCACCGATTCTATTGAGCAAACCACCTTACATCACACCACAGGAATTAACCCAGTTGGTTATTTAACCCACCCCTTCGAGAAAACCGAAATTTTTCCTATTATTGAAATTGCTTTAGCACGCTCACAAGCTCAACTGGAAGTTCGCAAAGCCTTAGCGAAAGAGCAAGAACTCAATGAGCTAAAGTCTCGGTTAATTACCATGATTTCTCATTATTTTCGCACCCCTTTATCTACTATTGTTTTTTCGGCTGGATTACTCAACAGTTATGGCTATCAATGCTCAGAAGACAAGCTAAAAGTTCATCTAGACCGCATTCAATCTGGGGCGAAATCTCTCACAGACTTACTCGATAAAATTTTAGTTTTCAGTAAAGCAGAATCTCGGGAAATTCCTCTACAGATTAAACCCATTAATATTCATCAATTCTGCTTAGAGTTACAGGAAGAGATAAAAACCTTATATCCCTTAGTTAACCTAAAATTAACCTTGGCTCACCCAATGACTGAGGCTAATCTTGATCCGAAAATAATTAAACAGATTTTGCTTTATGTTTTAGTCAATTCGATTCAATATTCTCACCCTGAAACCCCAATCTATCTGTCTGTTAAACAAACTAAAAACCAAGTTATTTTTAACATTATTGATCACGGAATTGGAATTCCAGTGGAAGATAGAAGTCAAATTTTTGACCTTTTCCATCGGGGGAGCAATGTGGGGAGTATTCCGGGAACAGGTTTGGGCTTATCCATTGTCCAACAATTGCTAGAACTGCATCAAGGCAGTATCTTTTTACAAAGTGAACTGAATGTCGGCACGACTGTTACACTCTGCTTTGCTAAAAATGGGTTGCCTAAAATGCTCTGTCAATGCCATGAGTTGATCCCGAAAAAAACAGTAGTTTAACAGTCTATTCTAGGGGATAAAATGACCACTATTTTAGTAATTGAAGATGAAGAACCGATCCGTGAAAATATTATCGAGTTATTAGAGTCAGAAGATTTTCAAGTTCTGGCCGCAGATAGTGGAGTGCAGGGATTAGCCTTAGCACAAACCTATTTACCGGACTTAATTCTCTGTGATATTATGATCCCGGAGTTGGATGGTTATGAGGTTTTGCAACAACTGCGTCAAAATTCAGCAACGGCGACTATTCCTCTAATTTTTTTAACAGCTTTATCTGACCAAAGAGATACTCGTCGGGGGATGGAATTGGGTGCCGATGATTATTTAACTAAACCTTGTACTCCTGATGGTTTATTGAGGGCGATTGCCTCTCGTTTGGCAAGAAAGGCATTATTTGAACAACAAACGGTTACGAAACTCAATGAGTTACGCACGAATATTAACCACTCTTTACCCCATGAATTACGCACGCCTTTGAATACGATTTTAGGGTTTACTGAATTGTTAATGGCAGATTTAGAGGAGTTAGCGTTACCGGAAATTCGGGAAATGATGGAGCAAATTCACCGCTCTGGTCTATTGTTATATCAGTTAATCCAAAATTTCTTACTTTATGCGGAATTAGAACTGATTGCCACCCAGCCGGAACAGATTACCTCCTTACAAAATAGTTGCACAGAACAGACGGAACGATATCTCGAAGAAATTGCCCGACAGGAAGCCCAAAAAGTAGGGCGAGAAGGGGATTTACAGCTAGAAATTATTCCCAGTTCTGCCCAAATTTCTGTTAATCATTTTAAAAAACTCTTGACAGAAATCATCAATAATGCTTTTAAATTTTCAGCCTCTCAAACCCCTGTACAGGTTAAGAGTCAACGGGAGGAACAATTTTTGAGTATTACAGTGAGTAATTATGGGCGGGGTTTAACGGTGGAGCAGATCCAAAATATTGGGGGGTATATGCAGTTTGAGCGGAAATTATATGAACAATCGGGGTCAGGTTTAGGTTTGGCGATCGCACAGCGCCTAGTGGAGTTGTACGGGGGCAGTTTTACAGTAGAGAGTATCCCGGAACAGATCACGACCCTACGGATTCTCTTACCCATCTAAAATGCTAAGGTAGAGCGTGAATCCCTACCTTGCCCTAATAACTGTGAAGGTTTTTAGAACATTAGCCCCAGAAACTCAACGGAATCTCTTATTTCTCTTTTTGACTGGATTATGCTTCTGGACCAGTTTAACCGCCCTTTTGCCCACCCTACCCCTCTATATTGAATTTGCCGGAGCCACTCAGCAACAGGTGGGCTTAGTGATGGGGAGTTTTGCCATTGGGTTGTTATTATCTCGGGGCATCTTGGGACAGTGGGCCGACCAACGGAGTCGTAAACTGGTGGTACAGGTAGGAACGCTGGCCGTGGCGATCGCACCCTTTGGCTATGCTCTGTTTACCAGTCTCCCCCTACTGGTCGCCATCCGGGCCTTTCACGGGATTAGTGTTGCCGGACTGACTACAGGATACAGCGCCCTAGTGGTAGACTTATCCCCCCCCGAAAAACGGGGCGAAATCATCGGTTATATGAGTTTAGGCGTTCCCCTTGGCATGGCACTCGGTCCGGCCTTGGGGGGCTATTTAGCGGAAATCTTTGGCTATGGCTTTTTGTTCCTACTTTGTGGACTGCTGGGCATTTTAGGCTTAATTTGTGCGGGTCAAGTACGGGAAGAATTGCGCTACAAAGTCCGGTTGTCCCCGAAAACCGCCGCCCCTCCCGTTAAACTCTCCCGTCGTTTCTTCAAAGCCCTTGTCGGGATGCGCTGGTCTTTAGTCAAAAGTCCCCGTCTACGCATTCCAGCGATTATTTTACTCTTCGTGGGGCTAGTATTTGGGGGACTGACGGCGTTCATCCCGGCTTATATTCGGGATAGTAATGTGGGCTTAAATGCAGGGTTATTTTACACGGCCGTTGCGATCGCCAGTTTTATCATTCGTTTACTGGCCGGACGAGCCTCAGATCGCTTAGGTCGCGGCTTTTTTATTACCTGTAGTCTCTGTTGTTACGTCCTAGCCATGATGATCCTAGCCATTTCCCAATATAACTGGCAATTTTTACTAGCGGGTCTAGCCCAAGGCGCTGGGGGAGGGACACTCCTCCCCATGATGACCGCCTTGGTCGCCGATCGCTCTAACATAGATGAACGGGGTCAATCTTACGCCTTCTGTGTGGGGGGGTTTGATGTGGGAATTGCCCTCGGTGCGCCCCTTGCCGGACTGATGATGACGGTGGTCAACTATCGCGGTTTATTTACCCTCTCCGCTGGTTTCCTGACCTTTGCCCTCTGGATTTTTATCACCTTATCCAGCAAGGATATTGAACATTCAATGCGCTTTGCTTTTGGTCGGGGAGAGGATGCCTATTCTTTAATCCAGAAACAGTGAATGACCTCCCCATGTCGCCGGAGATTCTTGAGTTGTTAGCCATTTTGGATTGACCAACAAGCCTTGATAATTGATAATTAATTATTGATCACTGATTTCCGGGGCTTGAACATAAAACAATTATGCCTGAAGCAGTTGCGGTTATTGAAACGATGGGCTTTCCCGCCATTTTAGCGGCGGCGGATGCGATGGTAAAAGCGGGGCGTGTTACGCTGGTTTGGTTTGATAAGGCCGAAAGTGGGCGCTTTGTGGTGGCCATTCGGGGGCCAGTGTCCGAGGTGAACATGGCACAGGCCGCGGGGATTGAAGCAGGAGAAAGTGTTTTCGGGGGGGAAGTTCTCACCCATTATATTGTGCCGAACCCACCGGAAAATGTGATTAATGTTCTCCCCCTCGAATATACCGAGGCGGTGGAACGCTTCCGATAGCTCAAGGGCGGTAAAATAAACCTTGGCTGATCTTGGATGTCAATGTGATACAAGTTTTTAAAAGAAGGAGAATCTGAATGCCAGAGGCCGTTGGATCATTAGAAACGAAGGGATTCCCCCCTGTACTGGCTGCTGCTGATGCAATGGTCAAAGCAGGCCGTGTAACGTTGGTGGGGTATATTCGCGTGGGGAGTGCGCGTTTTACGGTGAATATTCGGGGGGATGTGTCTGAGGTGAAGACTGCCATGGAAGCAGGGATTGAGGCGGCTAAAAATACCCCCGGCGGGACTCTAGAAACTTGGGTGATTATCCCTAGACCCCATGAGAATGTAGTGGCGGTTCTACCGATTGATTATAGCGAAGGGGTAGAGGTGTATCGTCAAGCGGTGTCTCAACCTCGGATTTTTAACCGTTAAGGTTGATCCATTTTCTGTTAATTATCAATTATCAATGATTATTAAGTATTAATTGAAGGGGAACTAGACCACTCTACTAGCGAGAGGGGGCATTCTAGGCAATCTTGTTTACTCATTAGGTGAATTGAGCCAAATTGGGCGAAGTTTCCCCCGTAAATTCTCCCAAGATTTGACTTTTCTTAATATACTAGGCTCATTAAACCTATTGATAAAATCAGCAGTGTTATTACTGAATCAGAAAAATTTGGGTGAGGAAGCGCTGAATAAAATTGCGCGACTGGCTTTGAAAAGTCAAATTAGGAAGGCGCAAGATTTGACGGTCCGGGTCAAAACGGATCCTAACCTCTTGGCGCAAGGTAAGTTAGAGTCCCTGTTAATCGATGGGACAGGTCTGGTGATGGGGCAAAATCTCCGCATGGAGGAGATGCGTCTCCATATGAAAACCATTGCAGTTAGTCCGTTTAAGGCACTGATGGGCAATATTGAGTTAACTCAACCCACGAATGGGACGGCCTGCATTCGTTTGACAGAGGCGGACTTTAATCGGGCGTTTAATACTAAACTGTTGAGCGATCGCATTCAAGCCCTACCCACCCGCCAAAACCAACACCCCATTACCCTAACGCCCCAGAGCATTCATTGTCATCTCCTCGCTACAGGTAAAATCGCCATTGATGTAGATTTGACTGTCTCTCCCACGGGGGAACGCCAACAGGTGACTCTAGAAGCGACTCCCACGATGTTGGGGCAAGAAGTTGTCCTAGCCAATTGTCACTATAGTCAAGGGGTTGAACCCTACCCAGAATTCACCGAGATATTGCGCCAGAAGGCTCTAGATGTGCTGAATTTACGAGATTTTGAAATTCAAGGCATTTCTCTGTATATCGAAGAATTAACCGTGGAATCGGGGCAGTTAACGGTTTGTGCGATCGCCAAAATGACCCACTTTCCGGGCAAACGTTAACCTGTGCTGCGTTTCACCCATCGCCCTCGTTTCCTAACCCTACTCTACCTCCTCCTGATCATTACCCTTGGGTTATCTGCAAAATTTTATCAGGGGTGGGGTTCGGCCTGGGTCAATGATTCCTTTAGCAGCATCTTCTATGAGATGGCCTGGTGTTTGGTCTTTTTCCTGCTTTTCCCCCGTCGTCAAGCCATTTGGCCCATCGCTCTCGGGGTCTTCCTCGGCACATCGATTTTAGAGTTTCTCCAACTCTGGCATCCCCCTTGGTTACAGGCCATTCGTGCCACTCTCCTCGGTCGTCTGATTTTGGGGGTTGCTTTCGATTGGTCAGATTTTATTTATTACATCATCGGCAGTATTGCAGGGGGTTTCCTCCTCCAACACATTGGGAATGTGACATCCTCCCCCTCTAGCAAAGCTTAGAGGGGGAAATTTGAATTGATAATTATTAACTATCAATTATCAATTCCTGTTGCGTGACCGCTTATTTCCAGCCCACTTGATCCATCAGTCTCACAGCATCAGCATTCCGTTCACCGTAGACCTCCACATTCAGACCGGATGCTTGGAAATCGCCAAAACCTTTGACAAACTCGTTCTCTTCCACGTTTGCCGTCACCGGATATTCATTGTTTGCCGAGGCAAAGATTTTTTGCGCTTCTGGGGTGGTGAGAAATTCGAGGAACGTTACCGCATTTTCCTTATTGGGTGCATTGGCCACGACACCCGCACCACTCACATTAATATGAGTCCCTCCGGTGTCTTGGTTGGGGAAAAAGACGGCGATGTTGGCGGTAACTTCCCGGTCTTTGGGGTCTTCAGATGCCAGGAGACGACCCACATAATAACTATTGGCGATCGCAACATCACATTGTCCCGAGGCAACCGCTTGAATTTGAGCCGTATCATTACCCTCGGGATCCCGGGCAAAGTTAGCCACTAAACCCCTTAACCATGTTTCTGTTCGTTCCGTCCCCCATTCTTCCAATTTCGCAGCCACCAGAGACTGATTATAAATATTACTAGAACTGCGCATACAAACCCGTCCCTGCCATTGGGGTTCCGCCAGTGCCTCATAGGTGGAAAGTTCGTCCGGTTGGACTTTATCGGTGTTATAGACGATAATCCGAGCGCGTTTGGTCAGAGCAAACCAGTAACCCTCATCCTCCCGCAAATTCTCGGGAATCGCCGCCTTGAGAGTCGCCGAAGAAACAGGCTGAAAAACCCCCGCTTCTTGGGCTTGCCACAGGTTGCCCGCATCCACTGTCATAAACACATCGGCCGGACTGTTCGCCCCTTCACTTTGAATCCGTTCTAGCAATTCTTCCGCTTTCCCCTCAATCACATTCACCTTAATCCCTGTGGCTTCAGTAAATTGGCTATAGAGGTCTGAATCCACGTCATAGTGACGGGCGGTGTATAGGTTCACTTCTCCCTCCCCACTGGGGCGGCCTGCGGTGTCTGTGGGGGCTTCGGTCGTCGTCGCACAGCCTGTTCCCCACAACATCACGAGTCCAGCGCTTAAGGTGAGGATGTGTTTCCGGTTAATGGTCATGATTCGTCTCAACGGTTTTTTGCTTTGCGATTTCTTATTGTACGCTTAATGCGACAAATTCTTAATTAAATAGCAAAATTTTTTCTAAAAATTTGCAAAAAGGGCGAGGGTAAGGGGCGGGGATAAAATGGAGAGGGTTCAATCGAGGAGAAAACATTGCTAGAAGAACGGGCGTACTGGTTAGCGTGGTTAAAAGTGGAGGGAGTGGGGGCAGTATTAAGCCAACGTCTCTATGAGTATTTCGGCAGTTTAGGCAAGGCGTGGGGCTGAAATTATTGGGGGCGATTGAGGGGGGGCGATCGCACATTGACCCAGAAAACTACTCAAAGATTGTCAAGACAAAGGGTTTCAGTTTTGGATTCCCCCGGATCCCGAATCCCCCCGGTTATTGCTAGATATTCCTAGTTTACCCCCCATCTCCCGAGATGAGAAACCGGGTTTTTGCTAAGGTGTACCGAGAAAACTAGACATTGAACGCAACCCGGTTTCTGGCGAGAAACTGGCTAGAGTTAGGCGCCCAAGCGCAACTACGAACCTGATTTCTGACTCCCCCTTTCCTGTACTTAAACATTAATCTCAGAAAAAATGGCTGTTAAAAAAACCCAACTCTATAGTTCCCTCTGGGCAGGTTGTGACGAACTCCGGGGGGGAATGGATGCCTCCCAATATAAGGATTATGTCCTCACCCTGCTATTCCTTAAATACGTTTCTGATAAATATGCCGGGAAACCCAACGGCCTGATTATTGTTCCCCAAGGAGCCGCCTTTAGCGACTTGGTGAAGCTGAAAGGTGATAAAGAAATCGGCGATAAAATTAACAAAGTTATCGACAACCTCGCCGCCGAAAATGACCTTAAAGGCGTGATTGATATTGCCGATTTTAATGACGAGGATAAACTCGGCAAAGGCAAGGAAATGGTAGACCGCCTTTCCCGGTTGGTCGGTATTTTCGAGGGCATTAATTTAAGCGCCAACCGCGCCGAGGGCGATGATTTGCTGGGAGATGCCTATGAGTATTTGATGCGGAATTTTGCCACCGAGTCCGGCAAAAGCAAGGGACAATTTTACACCCCCGCCGAAGTGTCTCGCGTCGTCGCCAAGGTGTTAGCAATTCCCCCAGAAACCCGCCAAGATGCCACCGTTTACGACCCCACTTGTGGGTCGGGTTCTCTATTGCTAAAAGTCGCAGACGAAGCCCCCAACGGATTAAGCATATATGGGCAGGAAATGGATAACGCCACCTATTCTCTGGCGCGGATGAATATGTTTATGCACAACCATCCTACGGCGGAAATTTGGAAAGATAACACCCTCGCCTCTCCCCATTGGAAGGAAAAAGATGGCAGTCTCAAGCGGTTTGATTTTGCCGTAGCTAACCCCCCATTCTCTTACAAATCTTGGAGTAATGGAGTCGATACCGCCAGAGATGAATTTAACCGCTTTGGGTATGGGGTTCCTCCGGCGAAAAATGGCGACTATGCTTTTTTGCTGCATATCCTCAAATCCCTAAAAAGCACCGGAAAAGCGGCCGTAATTCTCCCCCACGGCGTGTTATTTCGGGGGAATGCCGAGGCAACCATTCGGCAAAATCTAGTTACCCAGGGCTATATTAAAGGCATTATCGGCTTACCTGCTAACCTGTTTTATGGCACGGGTATCCCTGCCTGTATTATTGTCTTGGATAAGGCGGAAGCTGCTACTCGTGACGGCTTATTTATGATCGATGCCAGCAAGGGATTTATGAAGGATGGCAATAAAAACCGCCTTCGCAGTCAGGACATCCATAAAATCGTCGATGTGTTCAATAATCAGCTAGAAATTCCCCGTTATAGTCGTGGGGTGAGTTTCGAGGAAATCGCTGCCAATGACTATAACTTAAATATTCCCAGATATATCGATTCTAGCGAACCGGAAGACCTCCACGACCTCAACGCCCACATCAACGGCGGCATTCCCCAGGGAGACATCGATGCCCTCGGTCATTATTGGCAGGTATTCCCCACCCTAAAAGCGGACTTATTCACTGAAACCCGCCCCGGTTATTTTCAGTTATCAATTACCAATTATCAACACTCCATTAAAAACCATCCCGAAGCGGTTGAGTTTGTGAGTGGGACTCTGGCGCTATATCACCAATGGCGGGACCATCACCGGGCGAGGTTGGAAAATATCGCCATAGGGGACAAACCCAAGGAGTTGATTGGGGAGTTATCGGAGGATTTGCTGGGGCGGTTGGCGGCGGCGGACTTGCTCGATAACTATGACATCTATCAGCTTTTGATGGATTATTGGGGGGAAACGATGCAGGATGATGTCTATTTGCTGGCACAAGATGGCTGGGAAGGGGGGAAGGTGTTAAGGGAGTTGGTGGTGTCCAAGGGGCAGAAGTTGACGGAAACGCCGGACTTGGTGATGGGGAAGAAAAAATATAAAGCGGATTTGATTCCCCCCAGTTTGTTGGTGGCGCGGTATTTTGCGGAGAAACAGGCGCAGATTGATAATTTACAAGCGGATTGTGATGGGGTAACGCAGGAGTTGGAGGGGTTAATTGAGGAAAACACGGGGGAAGATGGGGCCTTGACGGATGCCCAAACGGATGCGGGGAAGGTGACTAAGGGGAATTTAACCAAGTTGATTAAGGGGTTGAAAGGGTTGCCGCTTTTTGATGGGTCGGAAGAGGAGAGGCAACAGTTGGCAATTTGTGAGGAATGTTTAGGGTTATTTGACCGGGAAGCGGAGTTAAAGAAGGCGGTTAAAAAGGCTCAGGAGGCACTGGATAGGTTAGTGTTTGCCAAGTATCCTAAGTTAAGGGAGGAGGAGATTAAAACGTTGGTAATTGTGGATAAGTGGGGGGCGACTTTGGAGGGGATGATTTTGGCAGAAATTGAGCGGGTAACGCAGCAGTTGGCGAGTCGAATTAAGGAGTTAGATGAGCGTTATGCGGAACCTTTGCCCCAATTAATCGATGAGGTGGAGAGGTTAGCCAGTCGGGTTGATGAGCATTTGAAGCAATTGATAATTGATAATTGATAATTGAGGGAAAAGATGAGTTTTAAACCGATTAAAACTGAGGTCGATTATCGTGAAGCGTTGGCGGAGGTTGGACGGTTATTTGATGCGCCCGTAAATACACCAGAAGGCGATCGCCTTGAGGTTCTGACAACTTTAATCGAAGCCTATGAAGAACAACATCATCCGATTGATTTACCATCACCCTATGAAGCGATTTTATACCATCTGGAAAGTCGCCAGCAACCTGTTTTAAGGTTTATTGAGGGGTTGAAGCGGCGCGGGGTAAGTGAGCAGGTGATTCAAGATGCTTTAAATGAATTGATAATTGATAATTGAGGTAAACCGATGAGCCGTCAAGAATTAGCTGGGAATAACAATCAAGTGCCGCCGGGGTATAAGCAGACTGAGGTGGGGGTGATTCCTGAAGATTGGGAGGTTGTTTTGCTTGGAGATGCTTTTGAAATTAGAAATCATTTAAGATTACCAATCAGTAAAAAGGTTAGAGATTCTATGCAGGGAAAATATCCCTATTATGGGCCAACTGGCGTACAAGGCTATATCAGTGAGTATCGAGTTGAAGGTGAACACGCACTAATTGGTGAAGATGGCGATCACTTTCTAAAATGGCGGGATATATCTATGACATTGTTGGTGAATGGTAAATTTAATGTCAATAACCATGCACATATTATAAAAGGAGTTAACAATTTAACTACTTGGTTTTACTATTTTTTTTGTCATCGAGATTTGACCCGGTATTTAAAAAGACAAGGGGCAGGACGTTATAAGTTAAACAAAAGCACCTTAATTAATATTCCTTGTGCAGTTCCACCCCTTCCAGAACAAAAAGCGATCGCCTCTGTCCTCTCAGACGTTGACGAACTCATCAGCAGCCTAGATAAGCTAATCGCCAAAAAGCGCCACATCAAAACCGCCACTATGCAGCAACTCCTCACGGGTAAGACTCGCTTACCGGGGTTTGGTGAGGGAATGGGTTATAAAAAAAGTGCGAAGGGAATGGGTTATAAAAAAAGTGCGAAGGGAATGGGTTATAAAAAAAGTGCGATCGGTTTAATTCCTGAAGATTGGGAGGTTACAATTATTGATGAAGTAACTTCTGAAGTTGGTGATGGTCTTCATGCAACACCTCTATACTCAGATCAAGGCAACTATTACTTTATTAATGGAAATAATCTAGTTGATAGTAAAATTTATGTTGACACAATTACACAAAAATGTGATCAATCCGAAGCTAAAAAATATCAACAAAGATTAAATCAAAGAACAATTTTATTGTCAATAAATGGAACTATTGGAAACCTAGCATTTTATCAAGGAGAACCAGTAATTTTAGGAAAAAGTGTAGCTTATTTGAATCCAACAAAAAATATTTCAAAAAATTACTTATATTATCAATTGCAAACTCAAACCATCAAAAACTTTTTTAGAAATGGATTAACTGGAACAACTATTTTTAATTTAGGATTAGGAACAATAAGAAAAACACCTATTGCAATTCCACCCCTTCCTGAACAAAAAGCGATCGCCTCTGTGCTTTCGGACATGGACAAAGAAATTGCCGCCTTAGAAAAACGTCGCGCCAAAACCCAAGGGATAAAACAGGGAATGATGCAGGAACTCTTAACCGGGAGAACGCGGTTAATTAACAATTATAATGGAGAATAAACAAAAGTGAATCCTAAGTTAGTGGAGTCTCTAGCAGAAGCCATCAACGCCCTAGCCCCTGATGATTATGCACTGTTTCAGTCCACTTTAATTGCTAAAACCATTCAAAAAACTGAAGGAATTTGTGGCGGTCATGCTCGCATTCGGAATACTCGTATTGCAGTCTGGACATTAATCTCACTGACCCAGCAACGTATGGATGAGGACACATTACTCCATAATTTTCCCGGCTTAACCCCCTTTGACCTCTTAGCAGCACGAACTTATTATAAAGCCAACACCCCAGAAATTGATGCCCTCATTGTCTCTCACCATAGCAGAGAAACGTCGCGCCAAAACCCAAGCCATAAAACAGGGAATGATGCAGGAACTCTTAACGGGGAGAACGCGGTTAATTAAGCCTTGATAGAGATAACACCAACAACCAGAAATCAGCAACCATATTGAGAGGTTGGAAATTGAAGCCCTTTAATAAACCCATCCCCCAAGAAAAACTAAATATTGTCAACAAAACCCGGTCGAACTTGTTTAG
Source organism: Spirulina subsalsa FACHB-351 (assembly GCF_026130165.1). Classification (GTDB taxonomy): domain Bacteria; phylum Cyanobacteriota; class Cyanobacteriia; order Cyanobacteriales; family Spirulinaceae; genus Spirulina_A; species Spirulina_A subsalsa_A. The sequence goes on from NZ_JAIHOM010000006.1 coordinate 68,358, forward strand.
TTGGCGGGGTCAATTTTCCCCTCAACTTATTGAAATAATTTTAACACAATATTGCCCACCTGATGCCGTCATATTAGACCCCTTTGCAGGTAGCGGCACCGTTTTACTAGAAGCCGGAAATCTCCAACTTCCCGCCTATGGCTTTGATATTAACCCAGCCGCTTATATTCTCAGCCAAACCTATCAACTTATCAATAAACCCAGAAAACAGGAGTTAATTAAAATCCTGCGGGAATTAGTAGATCGAGAATTTCCTTATAGAATCTTTCAAAATGAGCCAGTGGAAAACCTAGCCGAAAAATTAACCCTAATTAGGAATCAGCTAGACCCAGAAGCCAGCCAAATATTTGAGGCTTTAGTGATTTTGCTCGATGTTGCCAACAATGCTGTTACCAACGAATTAATCCAGTCAAAACTTGCCGATTTAGTTAATCTTATCAAAAATCTGCCCTATTCCGACCACCCCATAAATATAGGTTTATCAGATGCCCGTTGTCTGCCATTACCCAACAACTCAATCGATTTTATCATCACCTCTCCCCCCTATATCAACGTATTTAACTATCATCAAAACTACCGCAAATCTGCCGAACTTCTAGGCTGGGATTTATTAACAATAGCACGGTCAGAAATAGGCTCAAATCGAGCCAACCGCAGCAACCGATTTTATACAGTAGTCCAATACTGTTTAGACATGGCTGAGACTCTCCGAGAACTTTCTAGGGTCAGCAAAAAAAACGCCCGCATTATCTTAGTTATCGGACATCAATCTAATGTTTTAGGTGTCCCTTTTTATAATGCCGATATTATCGAAAAGATGGGGATACAGGCTAACCTTTTCCACAAGCAATTAAGGCAAAAAAGAGAGTTTAAAAATAAATTTGGGCAAGTCATCCGAGAAGATATCATCAATTTTAGCAACCTGAAAAATCCAATTTCTCAAGCCAACCTTAACCAAATTGCGCGCCAAGTAGCCTTAGATATATTAAAAAGCGGTTTATCTTGGGTGTCTCCCGAAAATATAAACCACCTTAAAAAAGCCATTGATAGAGTGCCAGATATTGACAACACCCCCATCTTAGATAAAAGACTTTATATATAGCCACTGACTTAAATTAGTTCACCCTAATCAATACAAAATATATGCCTGATTTATCTCGACCTCATTACACAAAATTAACCGCTTGTCTCCATAACCCTCGCTTACCCGAACCTGACCGAGAAAAGCTAGAAGAAGCCATCAGAAAATATCATTTTTAAATTTTTAACCCTCAAAAATCTGTTGAACCGTTAACTCCAACTCAGGAAAAGCCACAGACTCCACCCTATCATTACCTCGAAATTGTCTAACTTCATACTCCCCATCAACCATTGTATAAACCGAAAGCGTCGGAGATTTAGGTTCACCAATAAAACGCCGCCCCCCTAACCCCAAATAATCGACAATCCAATATTCTGGGATTCCCATTAACTCATAATCTCCCACCTTTCTCAGATAATCATTTTGCCAGTTATTGCTAACCACTTCCACCACTAACCGCACCGAACCCCCCAAGGTAATAATAGACTCTTTTTGCCAACGGGGTTCCTTGCTTAACTCCCCCTTATCCAACACAATAATATCCGGCTGATAACCTGATTCATCATCCAACGGTTTCAGCAAACAATCACCGGGGATAGAGTAAGGTAACTCGTAACGGTCAATTATCAATTTTATGTGATAAAATGTAGGTACTTATTTATAAATACCTGCACCTGGTCACAAATTGCCTTGTATCTTAACTTAAAATGTCACCATCAAACCGCCAAAAAGTGTTAAAGATAGCACAAAAAAAGGGAGTCATTTGCGCCAAAGACCTAGCAAAACAGGGAATTCATCGACAGTCCCTTAAACGACTAGAAGAACAAAGCCTTTTGATTCGCTCTGGACGCGGAATATATACTTATCCCAAAGCAGACATCACCGAAAACCATAGCCTTGTTGAAGCCACTCAACGAGTCCCGAAAGGAACTATTTGCTTGTTGTCTGCCTTGAGTTTTCATAAAATCACCACCCAAAATCCCTGGGAAATTTGGTTAGCTATTCCTCAAAAATCACGTCATCCCCAAGAGAAACTTTTGCCACTGCGAATTGTTTATATGTCCGGTTCATCTCTCATTGAAGGAGTCGAAAATCATCAAATAGAAGGGTGTAACGTCCCGATTTATGGCCTCCCTAAAACAGTAGTTGATTGCTTTAAATTTCGCCATAAAATAGGTCTGGATGTTGCCCTAGAAGCCTTGCGAGAATGTTGGCAACAACAACGCTGCTCAATGGATGAACTCTGGCATTATGCTAAAGTTTGCAGAATGCGGAATGTAATGCGACCTTACTTAGAAAGTTTGACATGAACAAAAATAACGCTCAATCTATTATGCCTGAAGCACTAAATTAAGATGTTGCATCAGTTATTAATAGGGTCGTTTTCCCCCTCAGTTCATCTCTCAGATGCACCTACCAAGAGAAAAGTTAACCCTCAAAAATCTGTTGAACCGTTAACTCCAACTCAGGAAAAGCCACAGACTCCACCCTATCATTACCTCGAAATTGTCTAACTTCATACTCCCCATCAACCATTGTATAAACCGAAAGCGTCGGAGATTTAGGTTCACCAATAAAACGCCGCCCCCCTAACCCCAAATAATCGACAATCCAATATTCTGGGATTCCCATTAACTCATAATCTCCCGCCTTTCTCAGATAATCATTCTGCCAGTTATTGCTAACCACCTCCACCACTAACCGCACCGAACCCCCCAAGGTAATAATAGACTCTTTTTGCCAACGGGGTTCCTTGCTTAACTCCCCCTTATCCAACACAATAATATCCGGCTGATAACCTGATTGAGTATTCCACGGTTTCAGCAAACAATCACCGGGGATAGAGTAAGGTAACTCGTAACGGTCAATTATAACTCCCAGTTTTAGGCGGATAAAGCCTATAATATTAGAGTGCGCTCCTGTTCCTAAAGGCATTTCGACAATCCTTCCGTTGTGTAGTTCATACTTACAGGTGGCATTTTCTGGATACCAGGCGACAAATTCATCAAAGGATATGGGTTTAGTAATAGTTTGAGTCATAATAAAGGGGAATGAGGAATCTGGAATTGGATGCTCATATTTGGTCGGTTGATTTAATTATAAATTATTAACTGTCAACTGTCAATAAATGTGGCTATTAACAATCCCGTACAATGGCTAATGACTGTCAACCTAAAATAAGGACAAAAATTATAAGCAAGACACAGCAAGAAATCATCAAACAAGGCTATCAAGCCTTAATTGATTCCTTGGGAGTTGTTGATGCAATTCGGTTTATTCAATATTTTACTCCCGGTCAAGGCGATTATACCCAAGAACGCCATCAGTTTCTCGACCAAACATCCTTAGAAGAAATTTTGACCTCGATGAAACAGCATCAAGAAGACGACAGCCATCAATACGAAGAAATTATTGAGTAAGAGAGCTAAATCATGATTAAAGTTGGACAAGTTGAACGAGTTACCCAAAACCGCGTTATTAAACTATTTCAAAACCAACTGGGTTATACCTATCTGGGAAACTGGAAAGACCGAGAAAATAACCGCAATATAGAGGCTGAATATTTAACCCAATGGCTCACCCAGCAAGGCATTAAGGACACCCTCATCAATAAAACCCTGAGAGAATTGGATAAAGCCGCCAGCTTGGGAGAAACCCAAAACCTTTATGATGCTAATAAGGCCGTTTATCGCCTGCTGCGTTATGGCGTGAAGGTGAAAGGGGGGGCGGGTGAACAAACTCAAACGGTTTGGCTGATTGATTGGGAAAATCCCGACAATAATCACTTTTATCTGGCGGAAGAAGTCACCATAAAAGGCAACCAGAAGAAACGCCCGGATATTGTGGTCTATATTAATGGTATTGCTGTAGCGGTTCTGGAACTCAAACGTTCCACGGTTTCAGTGGCCGAAGGTATCCGCCAAAACCTGGATAATCAAAAAAAGGAATTTATCCGCCCCTTTTTTACCACCCTTCAGTTAGTGATGGCGGGAAACGATACCCAAGGACTCCGCTACGGCACTATCGAAACCTCGGAAAAGTATTATTTGGAATGGAAAGAAGCGGGAGTTAATGCCTTTGAGAGTCTCCTAGATTGGCATCTCAGTTTACTGTGTGAAAAAAGCCGCCTGCTGGAACTCATCCACGACTTTATTATCTTTGATGCAGGGATTAAAAAAACCTGCCGCCATAACCAATATTTTGGGATTAAAGTCGCCCAGGAATTTATCCAGCGCCTTGAGGGTGGCATTATCTGGCACACTCAAGGGTCAGGAAAAAGCCTAACTATGGTGTGGCTGGCGAAATGGATTCGGGAACATCAACGGGAGGCTAGGGTTTTAATTATAAGCGATCGCACTGAACTCGACCAACAGATTAACAGCATCTTTAAAGGAGTCGATGAGCAGATTTACCGCACCGAAAGCAGCGCCGACCTGATGAATAAACTCAACCAAACCCAACCCTGGTTAATGTGTTCCCTCATTCACAAATTCGGTCACTCTTCCCAAGAGGCGACCGAGGAATTTATTAACAGCCTCCAGCAACTCCCCAGCAACTTCTCCCCCAAGGGTAACTTATTTGTGTTTGTGGATGAATGTCACCGCACCCAGTCCGGGAAACTCCACACCGCCATGAAGCAAATTCTCCCGGATGCTTTATTTATCGGCTTTACCGGGACTCCCCTATTGAAACAAGACAAACAGCGCAGCATCGAAGTATTTGGGGGGTATATCCACACTTACAAATTTAACGAAGCGGTGAGAGATGGGGTTATCCTCGATTTACCAAAAACCCTGGGTCTAAAGCCCCGTCCTTCTAGGACGGCTTTTTCTTAATCGTAATACAATTAAGAGAATCACTTGCATTTCGTAAGATGCTCATTCTTTCCTATCAATACAAGTTGCGTCC
>NZ_JAIHOM010000172.1 GCF_026130165.1 Spirulina subsalsa FACHB-351
ATAGGTGGCGGACTGCTGGGGGGTGGGGGGAGGAAGTTGGGGATGGGTGGGGTGGGACTGCGGACGATGTATTGGGGGGGGAGTAAGGTGGAATCGCCGAGGGCGCGACATAGTAGGGCGGCGATTTCTCCCCGGGTGGCGAGTTGACGGGGGTTGAGTTGCCGGGTGTTGGGGAAGTTGACGATTAAATCTTGTTCGGTGGCGGCGGCGATGATGTCATGGGCATAGCGGGGGATGTTGGCGGCATCATCAAAGGTGTTGTTGAGGATGAAGTCGGTGGGGTTGCGGGGGAAGTAGTGGTTTAAGCCGGAGGCGATCGCCACAATCACCTCAACCCGGGGAATGTTTTGTAGGGGGGCAAATTGGCGGTTGGGATAACCGGAGAGAAAGTTTGTTTCGTAACTGTTGCGAATGGGTGCGATCGCCCAATACCCATCGGGAATATCAATAAAGCGGTCTGGTTGGAAAATTCTCACCGGATTCGCATCGGGAAAAGCCCGATTAATCACCGTGGCAAATTCCCCCCGAGTCATGGGAACATTGGGGCGAAAGGTTCTATCGGCAAAGGGTTTCATAACCCCCTGTTCCACAATATGGGCTAAACACTGTTGCGCCCAGTGGCCTTGGATATCCCGAGGGAGGGTAGGAGTCCTCTGGGCTAGCCCCCCTAGGGGTAGGAGGGTGAGGAAACAGGTTAAGGCGGCGAGGAGGAAGAAAGTACCACGCCGACGGCAGAATGATAAAAGGGGTAGAAGCAAGCGAAGCATCAACAGTTAAAGCAGGGGCAAGGGGGCTTAAGTCGCGACAGTTTAAGGGATTCTAGGGGAGTTACAACTGTCCCCCACCGGGAGCAATACCAGCACCCCTCAGATTTTAGTCCTCACTACATTCACTGACTCGACGTAAATTTAACACATCACTCATCTGCCGGATATGGTTAAAGGTCAGTTCTAATTGATGGCGATCGCGAATTTCAATCCCCAAGTTAATCACGGCTGGTTTTCCGGGGTTTGTCACCACATTGGCATTCGTCACATTAATATTCTGATCACTCAGTTTCGCCAGAATATCCCGCATAATCCCCACCCGATCAATCACTTCCACCGAGATATTGACATGATAGGTCTGACAACGCCCCTGTTGTGCCACAGGATTCCAACTCACCGGAATCAAGCGATCGCCCTCTACCTTCTCCACATTCGGGCAGCCCTGACGGTGAATAGAAATCCCCTTAGTCCGCGTCACCACCCCTAAAATCGGTTCCCCCGGAATGGGACTACAACAGCCCGCGATATAATGTAACAAACCCTCCACCCCTGCAATGGGGGCATTGCTACAGACTTCCGGCTGAGTCGCCCGCATTTGGACCTGGGTCAACTCATGGGGTAAAGAAGGGGGTTCTGAGAGGGTTTGCTGGGCTTTCACCGCATCCCGCAAACGATTCACCACGGCATTGAGCGTCACTTCCCCATAGCCTAAAGCCGCTAACAAATCATCCACCCCTTGATAATTAAACCGTTCCGCCACCAACTGCATGGGGTGAGACTTTAACAGGGCTTCAAAACCATTTTTACCCAGTTCCTTCTCTAGTAACTCCCGGCCTCGGGCCATATTTCCATCCCGGTGCGATCGCTTATACCACTGACGAATCCGATTCCGGGCGCTCGGTGTCACCACAAAATTCAACCAATCTAAGCTAGGGTGACTATTTTTACTCGTAATAATCTCCACAATATCGCCATTTTGCAGTTGATTATCCAACACCGACCAACGGCCATTAATCCGCGCCCCCTTCATATGGTTGCCCACTTCCGTATGAATGCGATAGGCAAAATCCACCGCCGTTGCTCCCCGCGCCAAAGAAATAACATCCCCTTGAGGCGTAAACACATAAACATCATCTTCAAACAGATTGCTCTTCAAATTTTCTACATATTCTTGAGCATCTTTGAGATCATTTTGCCACTCTAACAACTGACGCAACCAAGTGAATTTTTCATCATCAGAACTCAATTGCGTAAAGTCCGATCCTCCCGCCTCTTTATACTTCCAATGGGCCGCAATTCCATATTCCGCAATATGGTGCATTTCTAACGTGCGGATCTGAATTTCTAACGGTCGTCCTGTCGTTCCCAACACCGTCGTATGTAGAGACTGATAACGGTTCGGTTTCGGTAAGCCAATATAATCTTTAAACCGCCCCGGAATCGGTTTAAATAAATCATGCACCACCGCTAAAGCCCGATAACAACTATCTTTCGTGTCCGTAATAATGCGTACCGCCGCAATATCATAAATTTCATGAAACGCCTTTTGTTGACGATCCATTTTTTTATAAATCCCGTAGAGATGCTTCGGTCTACCCTGAATCTCTAAAATCTTAATTCCTAAACTCCCTACACGCTCCCGAATCAAGGCAATCACATCACTAATCCGTTCTTCCCGGTCGATCCGGCGTTCCGCTACTAGTTCTTGAATTTCTCGATAGGCGGCGGGTTCTAAATACTTAAACGATAAATCCTCTAACTCCCATTTCAAACGACCAATCCCTAAACGGTTCGCCAATGGTGCAAAAATTTCTCGCGTTTCTTGAGCAATTCTTTTCTGTTTCTCAGGCCGTAAATACTCCAACGTGCGCATATTGTGAAGACGGTCAGCTAACTTGACCACAATCACCCGAATATCCTGCGCCATAGCTAAAAACATCCGGCGAAAATTCTCCGCCTGCCGTTCTGTTTTACTGGAAAAATTAAAACTCGAAAGTTTTGTTACCCCCTCCACTAACTGCCGAACTTCTGAACCAAAACGCTCCTCAATTTCTTCGGGCGTTACCTCCGTATCTTCTACTACATCATGGAGGAAACCTGCCGCAATCATAGCACTATCTCCCCCTAAATCCCGCAACAATCCGGCCACGGCCACAGGGTGGGCAATATAAGCCTCTCCTGACTTGCGGTATTGTCCCTCATGGAGGGTATAGGCAAACATAAACGCCCGACAAATTAATGATATATCCGGATCCGGTACCGCATCAGAATTTTCCTGATAGGACAATAAGTAACGATTTAACCAACCGGGCAATTCCACCTCAAATTCAACTTTTCCCGGAACAATAGGAACAGTTGGGGGAAGATGAGTAGAATTAACTAGCGCATTTTGGGTAAGTGTAGATACATTCATGGCGACTCCAAAGATAGGGCGGTAAGGGTATAATGACTTGATCTGTGAGAGAAATGAGTTCGAGAAATTAGTGACAGAGCAGTGTCCCAAATTTGAAGGGAAAATCAGTGCAGAAAATAAACCAGTCGGGTTATTACAGTAAAAATGAAATTGATGTAACTTCAGAGTTCCCAATATTAGCCCAGATGGAACAATCGGGAAAGGTTAAACTCTGAATGTACACTCTGAATACAGATGAACGCTTAAGCTAACAGAGCAGAGGAAAAACCGAAGACAGAATAGATTGAGAACAGTATAGTGCAAATGAATTAAAACAGTGCCAAGGCGCTAAAACAAATGCACTTGTTGGAAGACTTCCAGTATAGTGGTAACAGGTGTATTCTTGTTTTTAACCACATTGTATGTCGTCTTCCCCTTATCGTGACGGATCTGAACAATTTTTGAAAGCCCTAATCACATTAAAAGAGTCTATAGAATTGACGGATCCAGACTTCAAACAAGTGCATTTGCACTATCATCAACTGCAAACCATTGTTCAAGAAAACCTATCTCTAGAGAAATTGGAAGCTGAAAATCTGGCGATCGCACCCCGTCAACAATCTCTTCTAACCGAGATCCATCGCACTCTGAGGTTACTACAGACCGATGTCTTATTCTTGCAAGCATCACGCCAAAAAGCAACCTTTTCCCAGCGCTTGGTACTCTGCCGTCAGCGTATCGATCAACTCCAGCAGTTTTGTCAGCAATTCTTGAACTCCTCTCCGTAATTCCCCCTCAACCGAAAAACTGTTTTTCCATCCTGCCCCCTACCCCTTAAAATAAGGGGCAATCGGTGAAATTTATGGAGGAAAACGAATCCGTGGAATGTCCGAAATGCAGACAACCGATTCTGCAAGAAAAGCAATTAGGGGATATCTCCGCTCTCTGTTGTGACCAGTGTCAAGGACGCTGGCTCTCGGGTGACATCTATAAACAGTGGCAACTGCAACACCCCCCTAAAACAGCGACCCCCGATGTTCTCCTCCAAGGGGTTGACTCTAGCTTTAAACCCTCTACCCTCGACAGTCGAGCAGGATTATGTCCTGAATGTAGTCGGTATCTCTCCCGAGCGGCCGTTAAAACTCAACCTCCTTTTTTTGTCGAACGCTGTCCCCACTGTGAGGGGATATGGTGCGATGCCGGAGAGTGGGAAATCTTAACCAAGCTGGGTTTAAGTAGTTCGATTGAACAATTTTTTGACCGTCAGTGGCAAATGCAAATCCGGGAACAAGAGTCTCTCCAAACCGAGAGACAAACCATGATTGATAAATTAGGTCCAGAATTAGCCCAAATTATTTTCGATTTAGCCGACCATCTCATGAGTCATCCTAACGGCGACTATGCCCTAGCCTATTTAATGCGGAAAATCATGAATAATACAGACTGGGCAGAATTCAAAGACAAACAAACCCTTAACCAAGCTCTAGCTGAGGAAGTAAGATAGGCGGACAAGTTCTGCCCTGTGAGTCGGTTTGCGCCCTGCGAGGTTCTAGAACTTCCTTAATCCCCCCTTTCCAGCTATTCTCATGAAACGATGGCGACTGATTATCCTAGCAATTCTCTCTAGTCTCGGGGTCATTCTCGTAGGCTGGGGATTTAGTCTGATTCCCGCCCTACAAAATGCCTCCCATCAGCCCATTGATGCCATTTTTGTCCTCGGTGGCAGTATTCGCCGGGAAATGTATGTCTCAGAACTCGCCCATCAATACCCCAATATCCCCATTTTGATTTCTAATGGGTCTAAAGATCCTTGTGTTTTGCTCCTCTTCCAACGCAGTAACGCCCCCCTTGAGAATGTCTGGCTGGAAAAATGCGCCCAAAATACCTTTCAAAATTTCGTCTACAGTGTCCCTATTTTAAAACGTTGGGGCGCAAAACATATTAAGTTGATTACCTCCCCCACCCATCTCCCCCGTTCCCAATGGATGGCACAAATTCACTTCGGCGCTCATAAAATGTGGGTCGAAATGGATATTGTCCAAGAAATTGGCGTGCCGGGGAATCGAGAATTTTGGGTGAAAACCTTGCTGGATATCATTCGGAGTCTGTTCTGGGCACTTTTGAGCCAAGGGTTTAATCCCTTGGTCTGTAATGAAGTGGTGGAACTGCCCGAGGTCAATCTCTCCGAGTGGTTAAAGTCGGGGTTTGAGTGTGAGTACCAAGGAGATTTGAATGAATGGATTGAACAACTCCAAAATCACAAGATAAGATATTTTGTTAACTGAACATTAATCCTTAACCAGTGGGAATCTACCGAGTTTAATCACCCATGCCTAAAGCCAAAACTTCCCCGAAACCCGTTGAAATCAATAATCTCCTGACCGGAGCCAATGTAGTGATAGCGGGTATTGCTTGGTCCTTTTTCACGGTGTTATTTTTCTTATTGTTTAGTATCACGCCACCCGGACAAGAAAGCCCTTTTTGGTATTTAATTGGCACCTACATTTTAGAAACCTTTCCCTTTATCTTGGCTTCTGTGTTGTGTTACCGCAACTGGAAAAGCCCTCAAATTGCATCGGGGAGCAGTGTCTGGTTTTTTATATTTTTGGGGATTACCGCCTTCACCTTGGGGAATATTATTTTTGGCATTTGGGAGTTATATTTTGGGCTTGACCCAGAAATTTCCCCGGCCGATTTGTTTTATGTAGCGTTTACAGTCTGTTTAGGTTGGGGGATGGTTTTGGCCGTCTTGCCGCGACGGGTGAATTTAGACCCCAAACAGTGGGGAGTGATTGTGCTAGTGGCGATTGTGGGCATTGCTTTCGCGGTGTGGTTGAGTGTCTCAACCGCCCAAAATGTAGAAGTGGATGGGGAAACCGAGACGGTGGAAACAATAGAGGGGGAAGGGGTTGCTGCTCCTACACCCTCGGCTCCGGCGATCGCACCAGAAGCGGAAGAAAACCCCTATGATAAAGTTCCTAGCTGGGTAAAGGCAGCAGATGATTTTCTGGCGGTCTTCTCCCGTCCAGTTAATCTATTTTATGCGATCGCCGATGTGGGCTTAATGATTATTGCCGCAACATTATTATTAGCCTTTTGGGGCGGACGTTTTTCCCAATCTTGGCGCATGATTGCCGCCGCCGCTTTAGCCAAATATGTTGCAGATATGTGGTTTAAATATGCAACCACCCTCTCCGAGCCTTACGAAAGCGGGGGACTATTAGAGGTATTTTATGTGTTTAGTGGGGTCTTATTCGCTATGGGCGCAGCCTTGGAATATGACGTGTCCACCAGTCGTCACAGTCGAAGCCGTCGGAGACGAGGTCGGAGTTAGTTTCAGTCCTCTGTTCTCGCAAAATCTATCCAAAATTGCCTTTTAAGTCTCCCTACTCTGAAGAATCCGCTAGAATAATCATGGATTGAGTCGAAACTGTTTTTCCAGGAGAGAGGTCCGGTCTTCCATTCTCTGGAATTCAGACCCTTTCAAGGGATATACCTCATAGCTGTTTATATGGGAGTATGCCACAATGGTCACAGTTGACCTAGGGTGGGGCGCACCGAACGTAACGCTTGGGGAGAGAACCACCTCTGAACTAGACCCGGCAAGGTATCTAATTTAAGTGGAATCCTTAACCTAAGAATCCTCTCGCCTTTAGGCAGAGGAGCGTTAAAGTCCTGTAGCAGGAATTAGAAGCAAAAAATAATGGCCAATAACAACATTCACGAACAAATTGAAAAAGAACGCGAACAGGCTAGAGCCGTTTGCAGTACAGAGGGCGCAACCTCGGCAGATTGTGCCGCAGCTTGGGATGCGGTCGAGGAATTACAAGCAGAAGCGGCTCACCAACAGGTGAAAGAACCCAAAAACTCGTTTGAGAAATACTGTGATGATAATCCAGATGCTGCCGAGTGCAGAATCTATGATGATTAAAATCCTAGCTTAGAATCAAAAAGATTGAGTGGGGGATTTCCCCCATCCCTCTTCCCTAACTTTAGGATACTAACACAGCATTAAGACGGGAGCTTAATAGCCCCGTCTTTTTAGATCGGAGTGGAAAAGCAACACAGCAGCTTTAGCCACCATCAGCAAAAATCAAGATGTATTGTCAATGTTGAAATATGGCGCAAAAGCTTATGCGGAGGGGATTGCAGCCCATGAAGAGATGGATAAAAAAAAAGTTTAAAAAAAAGGGTTGACAACCTAGGGAGAAGTGGATATATTGGTAAATGCGCGCAACGGAAGGCAACACACCACACCGAGTGCGCTGAACCTCGAAAAATCAATAGTTTGAAAGAATTTTAGCACCCCCC
>NZ_JAIHOM010000173.1 GCF_026130165.1 Spirulina subsalsa FACHB-351
CCTAATTGCTTCATTAATGGCGGTTATTTGTTCTGGTTTAGGGTAGACCTTAAACTCGTAGACAAACACGGATGATACTGAGTTAATGGATATCAAATATTATAATAACATGGAATTGAAAAATGGGCAATAAAAAGCCGTCCTGAAGGACGGGGCTTGTATCCCATTATTTTCGGTCATCTTCCAAGCGTCCCCCCTTCTGGCCATTGTTAACTACCCCATTGCGTCGGGGGGTGCTGTTGGGGGTGATGGTTTTGGGGAGTGGTGCGATCGCCCTTCGTCAAACCTATCATATCCAGCAAAACCAGCCCAATCCCACCGCAGAAAGCCCCCCCACCTTCCCCCAAGCCATAACACAATGGCTACAAAACCCCCTCTCTCCCCGCCATCCCTTCCCCCTCTACACCACCGTAGCACTCACCACCCTTAGCACAGGTTTAGCCTTATGGGGAGGCACGGAATGGCTGATTCTCCGGCAACGCATGACCCGCCATTTACGCCGTCAGATGGTGGAAAGTCGCGCTCAAAGCCAAGGGATTCAACAGTTACAGATTGATCTTGAACGGTTAACCCAAGAACGGAACAGCTTGCAACAACAACTTAACCCCGTTGTGCAACAGAATCTAGAAATTCTTCAGCACGAGATGGTTAACTTGCAAAACATTTTACAACAGTTAGAGCAGCAAAATAAGCAAGTCTTAAACCAATACCAAGAGGCGACCCATCAACTCGAAAATATTAACTGGTACAATAAAGAATTAGAGCAAGAGAATCATCAGTTGCACGATGAAAAAGGGCAACTTATGCAGGAACTAGAGTCCAAAAAAGCTCAACTTTGGCAACTAGACCAAGCCGTTAAAAAATTTCAAAACCAAGAGAGAGAACAAGAGAATGTCGAGGCATTAAACCCCGTCGCTCAAGATAGTAATTCTATGCCATTTTCTGAGTTAACTGGGATTTCTGCCGATCGTGCCTTGCGTGCTGTAGAACGTCTCGGTTTTGTGTATGTGGGGCAACGGGGGAGTCATATTAAGTATCAGAAAGAACAAAAACAAACATTTACCTTTATTTTGCCCAATGAATCTGAAATTCCTCCGGGGACATTAAAAAATGCGCTCCAAAATGCTGGCATTAGTTTAGAAGAGTTTCTACAAAACTTATCTTAGGGTCTGCTGAATATGGCTCTAAGCACGGATTTAAATTTTCCGACCGTCAAAGATCCCCGCTTTTAAAGGAATCGTGATAATAAAATCAGTTCCCTTCCCTAAATCTGACTTGCATTCTAACTTACCATGATGTTGCTCAACAATGACTTTATAACTGGTTGATAAACCTAAACCTGTGCCGGATCCCACAGGTTTTGTCGTATAAAAGGGATCAAAAATACGAGATAATGCCTCGGGACTAATGCCTACTCCATTATCATGAATGGTAATTTGAACCCAACGACGATATTTTAACTCAGTCTTAATTTCTAAAATACTAGGGTGTTTGACCAATTCAGGAAAATGACGGTTTTTGTCTCGTTCATTCAAGGCATCAATCGCATTAGATAGTAAGTTCATAAAAACTTGATTCAATTGTCCGATATAACATTGAACCGGAGGAATAAAACCATAGTTTTTAACCACTTGAATCACTGTACTTCCCTCAGCCCCATTTAAACGACTGTTGAGAATCATCAAGGTACTATCTAAGTTTTCATGAAGGTCAACCTCCTTCATTTCTGCTTCATCTAACCGGGAAAATGTGCGTAGGGATTTGACAATTTCTCGAATACGGTCCGCGCCCATTTGCATGGATTGATAAAGCCGGGGCAAATCTTCCATTAAAAATTCTAAGTCAATGGTTTCGATCCAGTCCTCAACTTGAGGAGGGGGAACAGGGCAGTATTGACGATAACGTTCGATGAGAACCAGTAAATCCTGGGTGTATTCTTGGGCATGAATCACATTGCCATAAATAAAGCTGATGGGGTTATTAATTTCGTGGGCAATACCAGCTACTAATTGCCCTAAACTGGACATTTTTTCGGCTTGGATTAATTGGGATTGAGCTTGTTGGAGTTGTTTTAAAGCTGCTTCGAGGGCTTCACTTTTGGCCGTGGCAATACGGGCGGATTCTGTGGCTTGGGTGTAGAGATCCGCTTGATTAATGGCGATCGCCATTTGATTGACAATCTCCTGACTTAACTCCAAATCCCTTTCACTCCAAGGCGTTGGCGCTTCCCGCAACAACACCAAAGCCCCGTATTTTTTGCTGTGAGTCGGGACCGCTAACAATAACACAGCATCATAGCCCAGTCGGGAAAAATAGGATTTGGCTTGGGGATCACAGTCTAAACCCCAATCCAGTTGTAAAGTTGTCCCCCCCAATAGCTGTTCCGTAAAATAGTTTCCCTCCTCATCCCAATGTTGCCCCAAAAAGCTGGGATCTTCCTCGTTTTTCGATTCTTGCACCACCTCCCAATAAGAGGCGAGATTCGTCGCGTCACTCTTAAGCACTTCTTGATGAGAAGGGCGCTGTTGGCGGCGTTTGCGACGCTGAGGTTCCCCCCGAAACCAGAGAAAACAACATCGATCTGCCTTTAAACAACGCTGAAGTTCTTGTACCGTTGTTTCAATCACTGTGTCACTATTCAAGGAATTGCGAATTAGCATCGAGATATGATGCTGCATAGATTCCCACTCCGCAAACTCCCTTAAAATCGCCTCAGAACGTTTTAAAGCTTCTTCTGCCTCTTTCCGTGGGGTAATGTCTAAAAAAATCCCATCCCAGACTAAGGATTGATCAGGTTGAATTTCTAAACTCGCCTCCCCTTGTAACCATTTCACCTTACCCGACGGCGTAATAACACGATATTCATGATGCCAAGGGGTCTGTTGAGCCGCCGCCAGTTGGGTAGAATAGAGAAACTCATCGATATCTTGAGGATGGATGAGGGCCCACATTTTTTCCGGATCTTGAATAATCATTTCCGGGGTGAGTTCCAGTAAATTCAAGGCATTACGACTAATATAAGTAAAAACTCCTGTGGGATTATCGGCCGATTTTTGATATTGATAAGTAACACCCGGTAAATGATCCGCGAGGCGTTTAAAGCGTGCTTGGGATTCTTGGAGGGCGATTTCTGTGGTTTTGCGATCGCTAATATCAATCGCCGTGCCGATAATCCGGTAAAACGCCCCCGTCTCATCCCGAAGGGGTGTTAAAGTCGTTAGCGTGTAAATCGAGCCTCCTTGGAAATGGCGACACTCCTCATAACGAATACTATCCCCAGCCATTAAACAACGATCATAATTGGCCGCAATTTCTGCCGCCTCCTCCGGGCTAAACACCTCAAAAGGTGTTTTTCCCGCCACCTCCTCCGACGCATACCCTGTGAAGCGACTCGATACCCCATTCCAACCTAAAAATTTATAATGGTAGGGAGAACCCCCAATAGCCCTCTCCTCCTGACTTTTCACCGCAACACCGACCACAAAAATGGCCTGATCCACCCCCTCATAGATTAACCTTAAAAACTGCTCGCGTTGTTCTAAAGTCTCTTCGACCAAGCGTATGCGATTATCTGTCATACGATCTACATAAACCACGCCTTGATCCCCCCTAGCCTTAATAAAGTTGATTCACCCAGAAATATAAATAGCTAGCCAAAAGCATCATTTGCCATCATTCAGTCCCAGTGAGTGGCAACCTAACCCATTAACCGATCATGGATTGATCTTTGTTCCTGGTTATGGACTAATCAACCGTTGCCCTTCTCTAATCCTCCGCCGATCCCATCGCTCCTTTTCCCCCTAGTCAGCCCTTGGTTAGCCCTCTATTCAGATTCATTTTAACATTTTGCTCCACCAACAATAGGAGGAAAACCCCATGAGAAACGTTTTATTGCGAAATATAAATTCTCTTGAACAAAAGCAACAAATCTTTGCCACTTTAGTGGAAAATACCGAGACTTGATTTCGTAATAGATTGTTGCATTTGGTGAAAGACCGAATCGGCTTTTGATAAAATACAGATGTCTTGAAACAATTTTCCACTAGGATACAAGTCCATCATCAACTCCCAAGAGAGCGAGACAACCAAAACCCTTGACTGATGTTTAGTCATGCCCTGCTCAATTCAACCTGTGAATCCCCATACGAGACACATCTAACTTCACCCTTCTCAGTTGTACCCAATCTAGGAAACCACCACTGAGTCATGGGGTTGAATATTTAGGAATTGAACTACGTCTAGCCCTCTGAGTGAGGAGATAACAAAGGAGTTACACAAGTTCGCCAGTGCTTGAATTTGTCCCCCTTTAAAAACTGGCATTTCCTTGTCAAGCCGTCTGAGTCAGTTAGCCCTAAACTAACTAAACGGACGGGATTTCTAACCCAAAATTCTCGATGAAACGTATATTAGTAGTCGATGACTCAGCCACCATGCGAAAAATGGTCATTGCCTCATTAAGAGACTTACCGGGCTTCACTTTTAGCGAAGCCGCCAACGGTTTAGAAGCCATTGAGCAAATGCAGAACTCCCCCTTTGATCTCATGGTTTTAGACCTAAATATGCCCGATATGCACGGTTTAGATGTGTTGCGCTTTGTCCTTAGCCATCCTGACTATCAAGCCACACCGATTGTCATTCTAACTACGAAAGGCGATCCAGAAAGTAAAAATGAAGCCCTATCAGCTGGGGCATCTTGTTACTTAACGAAACCTTTTCAGCCTAAATCTTTGGCCGAACAAATTCAAGAACTGGTTAACCTTAAATTGGGCTACAATGTAAACTAACAATAAGGCTAAATTCAAGGAAAATAACGGCTCAAAGTTTCTCAAAGTAAAGCTGAGAAAATCACCTTAGAGATTTATAGTCTAAGATAAAAGCTAAACAGATTACTTTTTACCCTGAACTTTTTTCATTAGACGGATAAGCAAACATCAAACATTCATTAGAAGGTGAAATGGATTAGATGTACACAGAATCTTGATGGCAAAGTTTTTGCCCGAAACTGCGTTACTTCTAGTCTGTAGGCTCTGCCTCAATGTAATGTTTTATAAAGAAAGCTTGTCAAAATCTCACACTCGTGCAGGGAGTTACAATAGTGGTGTCTAAAACTTCAGAAGACAATAGCTTTTTTACAGAATTTCTAGAGGATTATTTCGCCGAATGTGAGGAACATCTCGCGGCCATTCGTCAGAACCTCTTGGCCCTAGAATCATTCCTTAACCAGCCCACTGTAGAACCGGAGGTGTTACAGGCTTTATTTCGGAGTTTTCACACCTTAAAAGGGTTATCCGGCATGGTGGGCATTAAAGAAGCTGAAGCCCTAGCCCATCAAATGGAAAGCTATTTACGTCTGTTGCGAGAAGAACATCCTCCCCTGTCTGCATCCGGTTTTGATGCCTTAATGGAAGGGACAAAAACCTTAGAGCAAGTCATTAATTGCCAGCACCAAAACGCCCCCCTGCCTAATATTGAACCCGTTGTAGGACAACTGAAGGCTTTACTGCCCCCAGAAATCCCACCGAGCCAAAAGGGGATTATTACCCCCATTCATCTCGAACTTCCCAGTGCCGCTCAAGACCACCTGAAAGGGGCCAAAGAAAAAGGTCAACAAGTCTGGCATTTTGTGTTTTCGCCCAACTCTCAACGGGCCCAAGCAGGCATTAACGTTAATGTCATTCGCAGTCGATTAGAACAGCTTGGGCAAGTGATTCACGCCGCCCCCCGTCTCAATTCCGACCATCAGATAGTCTTTGATTTTGTCGTGACAACAACGGCCGCAGAGAGTGTTTTTGCCCCTTGGAGTCAAGATGGAGTCACCTGGAACCCCTATGAAACCGACAGGGAAAGCCTGAACCCCTTAGAAACGGCGGTGACAACGGTCAAAGACAGCGCGGAGACAGAACCAGCAAAAGCGGCCACTCCTGTCCCGGAGGTTGAGGATACCTCTCCCGCGCCCCTTTTATCCACAGTGGATTCCCCCCCTGCCTTGCCCTTAGAACCGATGACCCAACCTGCTCCCCTAATTTCTCAACCCTCTACTGTTGTGCGGGTAGAGTTGCCCAAACTGGATGCTCTCATGCGGATGGTGGGGGATTTAGTGATTAGTCGGGCGAGATTGGATGATTATATTCATCAACTGACAAATAGCTTACCCTCTGCTCAACTGCGACCCTTACAGGAACTGAACTTAACCTTAGAACGGCAAATGCGGGACCTCCGGGAAGGGGTGATGCGGGTGCGACTGGTTCCCATTGGGGAAATATTTGCCCGGATGCAGTTTGTAGTACGGGATTTAGTACGAGAAATTGATAAGGAGGTGGTGTTAAAAATTAGCGGACAGGAAACCGAGATTGATAAGTTTGTGGTGGAACGGATGATGGACCCGCTGCTGCACCTTGTCCGCAATGCTGTGAGTCATGGGATTGAAGGCCGAGAGCAACGGGTAGCGGCCCAGAAAGACCCCGTCGGTCAGATTCACCTGCGCGCTCGAACCTCGGGGGAAATGGTGGTGATTGAAATTGAGGATGATGGGCAAGGGGTGGATGGGAAAAAGGTGATGGGACAAGCGAAAGCTCGTCAGTTGGTTTCTACTGGGGGGGGAGAAGACCATTATGATGGGATGACTTTGTTGGATATTTTATGCACCCCGGGCTTTTCCACCAAGGAACAGGTTGACTTAACCAGTGGTCGGGGGGTGGGGATGGCCATTGTCAAGAATACGGTGCGGGAATTAGGGGGGCTGCTGGATTTGACCACGGAAGTGGGTCAGGGGACTTGTTTTCGCATTCAACTGCCGCTCACGTTGGCGATCGCAGATGCTTTAATTACTAACGTAGGCTCCGAGACATTCGCCATCCCCCAATCCTCCGTCCGAGAAGTGATTGAAGTCCCCCCCAGTCAAATCATCCACTTTGAAAACAACGAAATTATTTCCTATCGCGGTCAAGTCTTACCCCTCGTCCATTTAAGCCAATTATTCCATATCGCCAAGAGTTTAGACCCCATCCATCCAGACACCCGCTTAAAAATCGTCGTAGCAGGCAGTAGCCTAAACACCGTCGGTTTAGTCGTAGAGCGCATTATTGGGCTGCGGGAAATCGTCGTCCAAGCCCTCACCGACCCCCTCGTGCGTGTCCTAGGAGTCGCCGGAGCCACCGAATTAGGGGATGGTCGCGTCGTCCTCATCTTAGACGTAAGCGCCCTCGTGCGCATGGCAGCAGCCCGTAAATCCATAAGTCAAGGGAACAGGGAATAGGGAATAGGGAATAGGGAATAGGTAATAGGGAATAGATAATTGTTCCCCCGCTCCCCGGCTCCCCTGCTCCCCCGCTCCCCGGCTCCCCTGCTCCCCCGCTCCCCC
>NZ_JAIHOM010000174.1 GCF_026130165.1 Spirulina subsalsa FACHB-351
CCGCCACCCTTTGCAAGCACAAGGACGGATTATTTTATATCCATATCCAGGTTAAGGACGAACCGCCGGAGCCTATTAAGACTACCGATGTGAAGGGAGTCGATTTAGGTAGAACTGATTTAGCAATGAGTTCTGATGGCGAAAAGTTTACTGGAGAAGGGGTCAAAAATAAGAGAGATAAGTTGGCTAGGGTACGGGCATCAATCCAAAAGAAAGGCACAAAAAGCAGTAAGCGACTGCTGAAACGGCTATCTGGAAGAGAGAAGCGTTATCAATCCTGGGTGAACCATAACAAAGGTTACTAAAGCTTAAACAATCCCTGACAGAATGCCAAAAAGTCGCCGTCTCAGGTTAGCCTATCAGAGATGGGGTCAGGATTCCGGCCATTGGGGCTTCGATACCCCAACATCTAAAATCTACTCGGGTTCGTGCTAACTTGTAAGTATGATGTTGAACATCAGCCGCCAATTTAAGTTAGAACCAACCGCCGAGCAGGTTTGAGATGATGATGTCAACAGTAGCGCGCTCATCTGTAGCGACCTACACCCTTGCGAATCCTAGTGATTTAACCCTAGGAGCTTGCTTGTCTTCTGTGAAATCCACCGGAGACTTTCCGAAATTGTACAAATATACTGTTCTAAAAAATAGCCGTGGTTTCTTCAAGCGTTCCACAATCTAGTTCTTTTACCCAAGCTCCCACCCGTTGTAGTGGAGCTTTTGCCCTGATTGATAGTCTCGTTCGTCATGGGGTGAAACATATTTTTGGTTATCCGGGCGGTGCTATTCTGCCCATTTATGATGAAATTTATCGAGCCGAAGCGAGAGGCGATGTTCAACATATCCTGGTACGACATGAACAGGGTGCCTCCCATGCGGCGGATGGTTATGCTCGCGCTACGGGGAAAGTGGGGGTCTGTTTCGCCACCTCTGGTCCTGGGGCGACAAATTTAGTCACAGGGATTGCTACGGCTCATCTGGATTCTATCCCGATGGTGGTCATTACCGGACAGGTGGGACGGGCGGCCATTGGAACCGATGCTTTCCAAGAAACGGATATCTGGGGGATTACCCTACCTATTGTTAAAAATTCCTATGTGGTGAGACGGGCCGAGGATATGGCGCGGATTATCGCCGAGGCTTTCCATATTGCTAGTACAGGTCGCCCTGGGCCGGTTTTGGTGGATATTCCCAAGGATGTGGGCATTGAAGAGTGTGACTATGTGCCTGTGAATCCGGGGGAGGTGAAGTTACCGGGGTATCGTCCGACGATTAAGGGCAATCCGCGCCAAATTAACGGGGCGATTCAGTTAATGCAGGAGGCGAGACGGCCGTTGCTGTATGTTGGGGGCGGGGCGGTTACGTCGGGCGCTCATCAAGAGTTGAAGCAATTGGCGGAACATTTCCAAATCCCGGTAACAACGACCTTAATGGGGTTGGGGTCTTTTGACGAAAATCATCCCCTGTCGGTGGGAATGTTGGGAATGCACGGCACGGCTTACGCGAATTATGCTGTGACGGAATGTGATTTGTTGATTGCAGTAGGGGCGCGTTTTGATGACCGGGTGACGGGGAAATTAGAAGCGTTTGCTTGTAAGGCCCGGATTATTCACATTGATATTGACCCGGCGGAAGTGGGTAAAAATAAGGCTCCCAATGTGCCGATTGTGGGTGATGTGAAGGTGGTTTTAAATCAAATCTTAAACCGCATTCAAGAGTTGAATATTACTCCGAGTGATGACCGTACTCATGCTTGGTTGGAGCAGATTAAGGAGTGGCGCAAAGATTACCCGTTGGTGGTTCCTCATCATGGGTCGAGTTTGTCTCCTCAAGAGGTGATTGTAGAAATTGGCCGTCAAGCGCCTTATGCCTATTACACGACGGATGTAGGTCAACATCAAATGTGGGCGGCTCAATTTATTAATTATGGCCCTCGGCGCTGGATTTCGAGTGCTGGGTTGGGAACGATGGGTTATGGTCTACCTGCGGCAATGGGGGTTAAGGTGGCTTTGCCGGATGAGCAAGTCATCTGTATTAGCGGTGATGCGAGTTTCCAGATGAATTTACAGGAATTGGCGACCCTTGCACAGTATGGGATTAATGTCAAGACTGTAGTGGTGAATAATGGCTGGCAGGGGATGGTGAGGCAGTGGCAACAAACCTTTTATGGGGAGCGCTATGTGGCTTCAAATATGCAGTCTGGGATGCCGGATTTAGTCAAGTTGGCGGATGCCTTCGGGATTAAGGGAATGTTGGTTCAGAAGCGGTCTGAGTTGAAAGAGGCGATCGCGGAAATGCTAACTCATGATGGTCCAGTGTTGATTGACGCTCATGTGAAGCAGGATGAAAACTGTTATCCCATGATTGCCCCCGGTAAGAGTAATGCTCAAATGTTGGGTTTACCGGAAAAGAGCAAAATTGATCAAGCGGTGGGGATTATTCACTGTAGCCAATGTGGGGCGAAAAACTCCACGGCTCACAAGTTCTGCTCGGAGTGTGGCACGAAACTCTGATCCGCAGGTTTGGTGATCACAATAAGCGCCCAAAGTCTTTGATTTCCTTTGACTTTGGGCGTTTTTTAGCTTTGCTCTTCTCCTTCTTCCGCTATTACATCTCCCTGAGTTAATTGATCTTCTACCCACTCCATTAACTCTAACTCTGTGATAAAGTCCCAAGCGACCTCGGCCAGATTCTCTAACTGTTCACTGGATAATTGCTTAATTTGACCCTGTAAATCTTTGGAAATGTCCCCAAAACGGCGTTTCAGGGAGCGTAGAACAATGGCAAACTGTCCGGTCAGCATTCCCTGTTGTTTGCCTTGTTCAATCCCCTGTTGTTTGCCCTGTTCAATCCCTTCTTGTAACCCTTGCAAACGACCCTGTTTAATTCCTTCTTGAATCCCGGCTTGTTTGCCTTGTTCAATTCCTTCTCGAATCCCGGCTTGTTTGCCTTGTTCAATTCCTTCCTGTAAACCTTGAGAACGTCCTAAAGAAAGAGATTCTCGCTGGTCAGCAATAAAGAGGCGTTGTTGTTGTAAAACGTCGAATTCTTCACGGCTTAAGCTGGCACTATCGGCACAGGCAAAGGCTTGAGTTAAGGCGGGAATGGCTTGGAAGTTGGGGGGAATGGCTTGTAATGTCCCAGCTTGTTTTAAAAAGTAGAGCCATTGGTCTGTGACGCTGGTTAATTGTTCAACGGTTTTCTTGAATTTCGGTAGTTCAATGAAGACTAAACCTAGTTCATTGTTGGGATAGTCAAACCCTTGTTCAACTTCTTTGAGGGCAAAACGGGACACAATATTGGGCTGTTGCTCGAACATTTCAAAGTCCGTGATGGTTAGGGTCATCAAGGGCTTAATTTCTAAGGGTACATCGGTTTTATTCAGTTGTAGGGCGTAGGTTTTGGCTGCATTGAATAAAACCCGCTTGCTGAGGGTGGGTAAACTCAGCACTTGGATTTCAATTAAACAGGTGGTGTCCCCGTTGAGTTTGGCATTGACCCGAAGCGGAGGGGCGGGGATACGGGGGTTTAATTCGGTCCAGTCCAGCACTTCTGGGGTGATTTCTTCGAGGACGGGGTTGCCTTCATAAAGGACGGCATTGAGGAAACTGAGCAGGACTTCAGAATGCTCCGCAGAACCAAAGATTTTTTTAAAGCCGAAATCGGTCGTGGGATCAATGAACTTCATAGGGGTCAAAATCAAACCGTTTGGGTTAACCGTTTCCGTGGGCGCGATCGCACTATCAGGCGCATCGACGGCCAAACTGGATTTAATACTAGCACTCTGTCCCCCCTCAATTCATGTCCCTCTCTTGATCTGTAGGATGCACAAAAATGTACTTTAAGCAACATTAATTAATAAAATGTCACGTTAGAGTAGAGGCTATAGCTTCAACTCACAAGGAATCTCACCTATGGTAATGACTCCCTCCGCTCTTGACCTGCAAGGCTCTCGTCTCAAGACCACCACCATCGGTCAGTATTTAGTGGAACAACTCGAAGCCCTCGGCATTGGGCATATTTTCGGGGTACCGGGGGATTATGTCCTCAAGTTTATGGATTTGTTGTTAGAGAGTTCCCTGGAGTTAGTGGGAACTTGTAATGAACTCAATGCGGGATATGCGGCCGATGCCTATGCCCGTTTAAAAGGGGTAGGTGCGGTTTGTGTGACCTATGGTGTGGGAGGGTTAAGCTTAGTGAATGCCATTGCGGGGGCCTATGCTGAACAAGTCCCCCTGATTGTGATTAGTGGCGCACCCCCCACCACAGCCCATCAAAATCTCTGGAATCCCCTTCTGCTTCACCACACGACGGGAGACTATAACCTTCAGCAGTCGGTGTTAGAAAAGGTAACGGTGGCGGCTGTTACGTTAACCCCGGATCAAGCGACTCAGCAAATTGATCAAACCTTGGCCGCTTGTCTCCGTTATAAGCGCCCAGTGTATATTGAGATTCCGGTTGATTTAGTCGCCCATCCTTGCACGATTCCCGCGCAAAAGCCCCTAGTGGTACGCCCCAGTAGTGATGAACAGGCCTTGCGGGAAGCGGTGGAAGAAGCGGTAATGTTGCTGGAAAGGGCAAAATATCCGGTCATTCTGGCGGGAGTGGAACTCCATCGCTACGGCATCCAAGGGAAATTAGTGGAATTGGTGGAAAAAACGGGTTATCCCATCGCTTCGACTCTGTTGGGTAAGTCTAGTATTACGGAAATGCACCCCCAATTTATTGGGAATTATGTGGGGGCGCTGAGTCGGGATTATGTGCGCGATCGCGTGGAACAAGCTGACTGTATTCTCTGTTTAGGGGCGATCCTCTCAGACACGAATTTAGGGGGCTATACAGCCCAATTGGAGCGAGGGAAGTTAATCAATGCTAATTTACAACGAGTCCAAATTAAGCATCATTACTATTCCCCCATTTACCTAGGGGATTTTATGGATTGTTTAATGGAAACCTTAAGCCCGCGCTCTCCTCAAACCCTAAACATTCAGCCCACTTCCACGCTTTTAGGGGATCCCTTTGTGGTGCAATCGGAAGCCCCCCTCACCAATGCCCGATTTTACCAACGGATGAATCATTTTATGGGGGAACAGAATATTGCGATCGCCGAAACCGGAGACGCGATTATTGCCTGTATTGACCTCCCCATCCGTCAGGATGCCAAATTCATTGGCCAGGCCTTTTATATGTCCATTGGTTACTCGCTTCCGGCTTGTTTAGGGGCTGGTTTGGCTCAACGGAATCATCGGATTTTGTTATTTATTGGCGATGGTTCGTTTCAGATGACCTGTCAGGAATTATCGACTATTATCCGTCATGGATTAAATCCGATTGTTTTCTTGATTAATAATGACGGCTACACCATTGAACGGATGATTCATGATGGGGCTTACAATGATCTTCAGCCGTGGAAGTATCACAAAATGCCGGAAATTTTCGGGGAGAGTTGGAGTTGTGAAGTCCATACCGAGGGGGATTTAGAAGAAGCACTGGCCACCGCTCAACTTTTGCGCGATCGCCTCTGTTTCATTGAAATCCACCTCGATCGTTTGGATTGTTGTGAGCGGTTAGTTAATTTAACCAGTCGGTTAGGATCCTGATTATTGATTATTCCCGATTACCACAGCCCTGAACAGAGGGAGTATAATCGCGAATTTTTGCCTTGAGCCAGCCATGAAACCGTTGGCGCAACGTTTAGCGGTTGCGTGGATTAAACGCTCTACCGCAGGGATTTGTTGCTGTGAGGATAAACCCCCTAACTCTGACCAATGGGTGAAGACAATGCCTACCACATACCGACAGAGCCGACGGTAGACTTTCACCGTTTCGCCAAACAAAACACGCTGTTGGGCGGTTGGGTTTAATGTCCACTTATCGGTTCTGATAATTTTGGTGGGCTTCTTGACTTTCATGGGAGAATTTTAACATCATGACACTGTTTTATGTCGCTCAAAAAGGACGACTAAGACCCACCGCTCCTTGACCCCCACCTGCCTGCGGCGAGGTGGGGGAGTGCGTCGCTCTTTTTGTTCAATCCTCACCCAGCCCGGAGGCCGGGTGCTACGGTGACATTCACGACTATCAACCTTGCCAAGGTGTTTCAATCCTCACCCAGCCCGGAGGCCGGGTGCTACGCCGCTTTGGGGGGGACTACTTCCTCAACATGGCGTTTCAATCCTCACCCAGCCCGGAGGCCGGGTGCTACTGGCGTACCCTCGCCACAGAATAGCGTCACCGCCGTTTCAATCCTCACCCAGCCCGGAGGCCGGGTGCTACCTCCCATCGTAATTAGATCCATAGCCAAGTCCATCGGGTTTCAATCCTCACCCAGCCCGGAGGCCGGGTGCTACAAGTATACAAATTACTACCCTTTACATAATACATAAGGTTTCAATCCTCACCCAGCCCGGAGGCCGGGTGCTACAATGGGCGGTTGATTGCGGTGACTTGGCGGAATTAGTTTCAATCCTCACCCAGCCCGGAGGCCGGGTGCTACTGTTTCCCAGTTATCGCCGTTAGGATAAGGGCTTGTTTCAATCCTCACCCAGCCCGGAGGCCGGGTGCTACACGACCGGAGGGGCCTACCGATTTCTCCGGCTGGTGTTTCAATCCTCACCCAGCCCGGAGGCCGGGTGCTACGCCTACGGCATCACCGCCTAGCACATAATTCCCGTTTCAATCCTCACCCAGCCCGGAGGCCGGGTGCTACATTTGGTATAACGAGTTTATTCTAGGTAAAAAGGTTTCAATCCTCACCCAGCCCGGAGGCCGGGTGCTACCGCGATTATACCAAACCCTTACAGAATAAGCAATCCAGACCCCCAAAACGCGAACCCCCTTGAGAAGAGGCAAAACAACTGAGGGAAAAACCAACACTAAGGGCTGAAACCCTTACCCCGTAAGGTGCGCGAAACCCCCTAGATTTTAACCATCGCTTGGGGTTCGCGCTACAAAATGAGCGGTTCATCGAAATCAACATAATGATCCAAACCATAGACATCCACACAATCACTCCGATCCCCCCGTAGGCGATAAATTCGCAAACTATCCGTTTCTCGTTTGATGATTTTGACCAACTTTGCAAGAAACGCCTCATATTGTGCCTCATTCAAGCGACACTCAAACACCGACTTCTGAACGCGCTGACCATAATCCTTACAGGTGTTAGCGACCTGACGGAGCCGACGACGACCCGCCGAGGTTTCTGTATTCACATCATAGTTGACACTCCACTGCCTAAAGGCGAGTGGATTCTTTCCTCATAGACTCTTGTCTAGCCAATCAGAAATTGACCCCGACAGAACGTCTCCGAAAGCATTTTGAATCACGGGCTGTCCGACCGCGATT
>NZ_JAIHOM010000175.1 GCF_026130165.1 Spirulina subsalsa FACHB-351
GAGGGGAGCAGGGGGGCAGGGGAGCAGGGGAGCGGGGGAGCAGGGGAGCGGGGGAGCAGGGGAGCGGGGGAGAAATTCCCTATTACCTTCTTGCCTCTAGCGTCCGGTTTTATTGAGTAAGCCTTACCTACGCTGGGAGATGATGGATAGCTGGGGACGGCGTTGGAGGTTGGGGGAGGGTGCGATCGCCTCCTGAGATAAATCTGGGATAGCCCAGAGGGAGTAGACACCAGACCAAGCGGCAAATAAAGCCTCGACGGGTTTGAGGAGGGGAGACAGATCCCGCGATAAGCGCCAAGGAATGGGGAGGTTAATCATACTGTTATACACCCCGGACAGTGCCCCAGTTAACTGTAGGGTGCAGTGGGGGGTGGGTTCTGGGTACAAGGCGCGCTGGAGGCTGGTGGCTAAATCCTCTGGAGTTGCAGCCCAGTTATAAAGAGCCATCCAGATGGGTCTAGCAGGCGCGTTAAGCTCTTGGTTGTGGAGATTTGACAGTATCCAAGGTTCATCCCGGTTAAGGGCTGTTTTTAGGGCTTTTAGGCTGGGGGTGAGGTGGGGGCAGTGACCGACGACCCAAGGATGCAGTTGCTCCAGTGCTTGGCGGGGGTTTGTGCCTTGAAGTGCGATCGCCATACTTTGCCCCCATAACAACACCTCATCCACAGTCCCAGACTCCCTCAAATAGTCCTGTGCCAAACCCCGCAAAGCTTGCTCCAACAAATCAGGCTGATCATGCCAATACAGAATCAAGGGCAAACTCATCACCGCTACCTCTGCCTCGGTCATCCCTTCCCCCGGTGGAGCGAATTCATCCCTAACCCCATCACTCTCTCGGAGATGTTTTAAATAATCGAGGGAATTTCCGGTGATTAAG
The DNA here is from genome assembly GCF_026130165.1 of Spirulina subsalsa FACHB-351. GTDB lineage: Bacteria > Cyanobacteriota > Cyanobacteriia > Cyanobacteriales > Spirulinaceae > Spirulina_A > Spirulina_A subsalsa_A. The sequence continues at coordinate 878 of NZ_JAIHOM010000175.1, forward strand.
TGCTTTAGAACACAAAATTTAATTTTCTTTGTCAGAGAATAAGATCCTGAGATGCTTAGTCCTGAGTCATCCTGACCAAAAATTTCGGGGCAATGTTCTACTATCTCACTCCCGACCCATCCCCCTTCAAACCGACTCAATAAAGAATAGTGCATGGTCTTACCCACTCAGTCGAATACCAACCCCCTCGACAAGAGTGGGTCTTTTGCTATGCTAGTCCAGAAATTCAGTTCCCGACAAATGGGGAATCGGGGAGATTACTGTTCACTGTCTCCTGAGTTGGCTTTGAGTTCAGCTTTTTCCTTTTCCAGTTCGGCTTTTTCCTTCTGCAAACTGTCTTCTATCTGCTCGCGGCGGGTTTCTACTTCTAACAGTTTGATACTAATTTCCTGACTCTTGAGGGTAAGTTCTTGCCGCCACTGCTCAATTTGAGCTTCGGCCTCGCTTAACCAACTCGCGGCAGCACTTTGACTTTTAGACACCTTCTGCACCAGTTCCATTACCCAGTCGGCAGCGTTTTCAAGCTTCAGGACTTGGTGATTGTCACTCAATTCCACTAAGACCAGTAAACCATCACTGAGGGGATTAGCTAAGGCTTCATCCCCTACGGTGACGACTTGAGGTTCACCGACAATCCAAATATCCTCGGCGGTTTGTTCCGCCAGCAATTTAAGTTCTACTGCGTCTGATGCCGACTTTTTTTGTACTTGTGCCAGGTGTAACATCGCCTTGGTTCGTTTTGGGTGATTGATTAAGCAAACAGAGAGCGATTATTGAAGACGCACCAAGCGATCGCGCAAAATTTTAGCTTGTTGTTCGGCCTCCGCTAGAGCATCCCTTGTCCCTTGCACAACGTTGGCCGGTGCTTTATTGACAAAATTGGGATTTTTTAGACGAGCCGTGAGGGATTGCACTTCCCCCTCTACTTTGCTCAAGTCCTTTTCTAGCTTGGCACAAAGCGCCTCAATGTCAACTAACCCTTGTAATGGAATCAGGACTTGAATGGTGCCGACAACTCCGGCAAAGGCCTGTCCATATTCTTGATCTAAGCTAGGGGTAATTTGGACGTTTTCCCCTTTACCAACGTCTTGGATATAAACCTGACCTGCCGTTAAAACTTGGCGTTCGGCTTCGTTCTCACTTTGGAGAATAATGGAAACCGTAGCACCGGGTTTAATGCCTGCTTCAGCGCGCAAATTGCGAACAACCCGAATTGTACTAATAATTAGCTCAAAATCCTGTTCGAGTTTAGGATCTATTAGCGTTTGGGGAAACACTGGAGCAGTGGGTGAGGTGGATTGTGGGGTGGACTCCTCTAAGGGACGATCGGCGGGAGTCACGGGGGAGGTATTGGGGGTTAAGTCCATCATTTTTCCGAGCCACGCTTTACCCCGTTCCCAAGTCGCTTGACGATCCTCAACTCGTCCCAAGTAACGATAGACAAACCACCCACTATAGATGAGTCCAATCAGTTGGAACGCGGGTTCTAGGAAGAGAATCTCATTGATGGCATCGAGGGCGGCGAAGACAAACCGCAACACCATCAAGAACAAGATTAAGGCTCCGAGAACCCAAAGCGATCGCCGATTCTGTTTTAGGAAGTTGGTGGCATTAACGGGCAAGTCTGCCAGAAATTGTACAACAGGATTGTCATAATCCGCCGTTTTTTGGGTTAGAAAGGCTAAAGTATCCGTTTCTGCCAGTTTTTGCTGTTTCTGTTCATAGGCTTTTAGCACTTCGTCCACTTGGGGATAGAGTTGCAGGGCTAAAACCGGATCAGATTGTTGGGTGAGGGTGTGCCAGAGTTCCTCGGTAATATGGGGCATGAAAGGATGCAGGAGTTTTAAGATCCCTTCCAACACATAACCGAGGGTTTGCTGTGCCACTCGTCGGGATTTAGAATGGCTACTTTGCCGTAGACGGGGTTTGACCAGTTCAATATACCAGTCGCAAAAGTCGCCCCAAATGAAATCATAGAGGCCTTTGGCGGCTTCTCCTAAACCGTATTCATCTAAGTGGGAGCGGGTTTGGGCGACGACTTGGTAAAAACGGGAGAGAATCCAGCGATCGCTTAACTCCAAAGCCTGCACATCGGGCATCCCTAACTTTTGTGGGGTTTTGCCGTCCAAATTCATCAACACAAAGCGGGAGGCATTCCAGAGTTTATTGGCGAAGTTCCGCGAAGCTTCCACCGATTCCGACTCATCAGTTTTGCGGTCATACTGTAAGCTAATATCCTGCCCCGCCCCAGCCACTTCTTTAATCAAGGTATAGCGCAAAGCATCGGCGCCATAGCGATTGATTAACAACAGAGGATCAATGCCATTTCCGGCTGATTTTGACATTTTCTTGCCGTTTTCATCCCGCACCAGCCCATGAATATACACATCCTTAAAGGGCATTTGTCCGGTGAAATGCCCGGCCATCATGGTCATGCGGGCAACCCAGAAGAAAATAATATCAAACCCCGTCACGAGGGTAGAGTTGGGGAAGTATTGACTGAGATCCTCTGTTTCTTGGGGCCAGCCCATGGTAGAAAAGGGCCACAAACCAGAGGAAAACCAAGTATCCAACGCATCGGGATCTCGGACTAATTCCACATCTTCGCCAAATTTTGCCTTAGCCTTTGCCCAAGCTTCCTCCTCACTCCGGGCTACCACAAAGGGGGTATCATCGGTAATTTCCCCTTGGGTTAAATTCACCGCATACCAAGCTGGAATTTGATGGCCCCACCACAACTGACGGGAAATACACCAATCTTTTAACTTCACTAACCAATCCCGATAGACCTTTTTCCAGCGTTCCGGGACAAAATAGGGGGAATTGTTTTGATCCAGTTCTTGTAAGGCTTTTTGGGCGAGGGGTTCAATTTTTACAAACCACTGGGTAGACAAGAGAGGTTCAACGGGGACCTTGCCGCGATCGCTATAAGGCACTGTATGGCGATAATCCTCCACTCGGGACAGCACCGCGTCCATCTCCAACCGCTTAATCAGATTCTTGCGCGCCGTGAAACGGTCTTGTCCGGCGAACTCCCCAGCATTCTCATTTAAGGTGCCATCTTTATTCAAAATATTAATAAACGGCAAATGATGGCGTTTCCCCATCTCAAAATCATTGGGATCGTGGGCTGGAGTCACCTTAACGCAGCCTGTCCCAAACTCCGGATCCACCAACTCATCGGCAAAAATCGGAATTTTTCGCCCCACAATCGGCAGAGTCACCGTCTTGCCAATGAAGGACTGATAGCGAGGATCTTGGGGATTTACCGCCACCCCCGTATCCCCTAACATGGTTTCCGGTCGCGTCGTCGCCACTTCCACCGACCCACTGCCATCACTCAGGGGATAGCGCAGATACCACAAAAAGCCATCGACTTCCTTATTTTCCACTTCCAAATCCGACACCGCCGACTGGGAAGCCGGACACCAATTGACCATATACTGACCGCGATAGATCAACCCCTCATCATAAAGGCGCACAAAGGCCTCTAACACCGCCTCAGACACCCCAGAATCCATAGTGAAGCGTTCCCGGCTCCAGTCTGCCGAAAGACCAATACGGCGCAATTGATTTACAATGGTACCCCCGGAACTTTCCCGCCAAGCCCAGGCCCGTTCCAAAAACTTCTCCCGTCCAATATCATCGCGGGTTTTTCCTTCTTCCCGTAATTGACGCTCCAAAATGGTCTGAACTGCAATACTCGCGTGATCTGTTCCCGGTAAGCAGAGTGTATTTTTCCCCAGCATCCGGTGGTATCGCACCAAGGTATCTAACAGGGAGGTATTAAAAGCGTGTCCCATGTGCAGGCTGCCTGTCACGTTGGGAGGGGGGATGACAATGCTATAGGTTTCTCCTCCGGCGCTGGGATCTGCTTGGAAAACGTGGTGTTCTTCCCAGTATTGTTGCCATTTCGCTTCTGTGGCAACGGGGTCATATTGGGTTGCTAGGGTGGGGGTTTTTGCAGTCATGCGGGACGTGAGTTAAATAAAAGCCTGAACGTACTTAAATTTTGCCATAGGGAAGGGGGGGTTTTAAGCTTTTTGGTCAGATTTTCCCTAGACAACGGTGGTGAGCAACAAAAAGGGTACGATAAACCGTACCCTTTTTTGGATTGTAAAGTGTGACCAACTGAGCCAGTTGTCAACTAAACATCATAGGGAGCTTTCCCAGAGAACTTAATGGTTACAGGTTCTGGGTTGCTGCCAATATTACGGTCTTTTTTACCAGCGAAGGGACGACCTTCATTGACTTTTTCGGGGAAGACACCATCGGCAGGGTGGAGATATTGGGTTTCTCCGTTGGGATAAATCCGATAGATTTTGTAGTCTTCGATTTTGGGTTTGAATTTTGTCCGCAGTTGGGTGCCAAGAGCGAGGCATTGTTCTTTACGGGCTAGGTAAAGCAAGTTTTCGCCTTCGTTCATAATGGCCGCTCCACCTGTGGGCATTTCAAACACTTGTTCTTTGCTGCTGGTCCAGGTGATGGCGTATTTTTCTTCTACGTCTGCTTTGGTGAGCAGTCCGCCTGTGCTACCGCCAAATTTGGGGGGCTTTCCAGAAAGGGCTTCTGTCATAGTTTTCTCTCTAAAACAATGAGTTTGTTTAGGGAATGCTATCACCCTAGGGCGGGACTGTTAGTGCTTCTGTCAAGAACTGTAACAGTTTGTTATGTACTAAAAACCACGGCCCCATTTTTCAGGGCGACTAGCTTAATTTTTAAGGGTCCAGAGGTGTAGGTGGAGTCTACAGTAACAGCGCGTAGTTCATTATAGGGTTGCCCGGAGCGCAACATTTGGTCTACAAAGTCGGTGAATTTTTTAATGTCGCCGTCTTCAATTTGAATGTCGCCGACAATGCCTGTGCGTCTGGCGCGGAATTGGGTGGCGGCAATCAAGGTGTCTAGACGTTCGGTGATCTCTTGATCGCTCATGGTATCCGGTTCGACGGAAACGGTGGCAACGACTTGATCGGGGGCAAATATTTGTTGATTGACAACGACATCGGCAAAGACGCGCACAAAGGGTTCTTCTGCGACATAATTTCCGGCTGAGAGGATACGCACAACATAATCGCGTCCGTCTTTGATTTGGTTAATTAACTGTTGAACTTGAGCTTCGGTGATTAAGACGACTCGTTCATTAATGGGTTCAGTTTGTCCGGGACGGGTGGCTTCTATGGCTCGGCGATTGGCTTGACGGAGGAGTTGATCGACGGCATCTTGAGCGGCGTTGGGGTCTAAAATCCGCACGACTCCGAAACTCAGGACTTCCCCTCGGGCTAGGACGACACTTCCGACGCGCAAGCGTTGATAGTCTTCTTCGAGGCCGGAAACGGCTCCTTGGAGAAAACTGAGTTGTCGTCCCAGTTCTAAGAGGGTGGATTCTCGATTTTGTAAGGTTTGATCTCGTTCGGCGATCGCCTCATCTAAATTCTGAATTCGCTCATCTCGCTCGTTAATCTCCCCTTGTAGGCGGTCTTGTTGCCGGGCGAGGTCTTGAAAACGCTGTTCTCGTTCCCGCAATACTTGATCTTGGGCGGCAATGCGTTGATTCCGTTCTTGGATGGTGCGATCGCGCTCTCGGACTTGTCCCTGAAGTTGGGGGATTTGCTCTAATAATTGCTCTCGTTGCCGTAACAGTTCCTGTTGTTGTCGCACCAGTCGTTCCCGTTGCTCTCGCAATTCCTGCACCTCATCCCCCAATTCGGCGGCCTGTTCTTGGGTAGACTCATAACGTTCTTGGATGATGATTAATCCCTGTTCCACCATCTGTTTTTCCTCATTGACCCGATTGAGTTCTGACTCAACTTGCCCTTTTTCTAGGCTGATGTGATATAGATCCGCTTCGGCTATTCGCAACTCGCGGAGAATATCATCGAGTCGGAAAATCCCTTGGCGCAAGGACTTACTACTGGCAAACAAAATTCCCAGTGTACTCGCAGCAATGGCTGTCCCCGTCAGGACTGTCACCACAATGGCTGTATTCTTCGGCCGGAGGTTAAACAGGCGGAGTCTCGCTTTACCAACTTTTGTCCCGATGCGATCGCCTAATACAGCCAGTAACCCACCTAGCACTAAAACGGCTGCAATTAGGACGTAAGCACTGGTCATGGGCTCCCTACTCTACTCTGTTGCTGTTTGTTAAGCTTACCGCTTACCATTCAATCTTGCCAGTTTCTGGTGAACCCCCCCTCCCTGCAAGCGAGGAAGCAACATTTTGTTAAATGCTCAATCCTCAGTTATCAATATTTAAAGGTTGACGTTCTCCCCCGCCTGAAGGCAGGGGGATTCATCGTTCTACGAGTCTCCGTTAGCTGACAGGATTTCTCCAACCAACCAAGAGGGAATCTCTCCCGATGCGTGAATTCGGGCGCGCCCCAC
>NZ_JAIHOM010000176.1 GCF_026130165.1 Spirulina subsalsa FACHB-351
TGTGCCAAAAAATTAGCTATGTACACTGGTTTAAAGAGCTAGTCCCACCTGGTTAAATTTACCTCTTGACAGGGTTACTATGTCCATTTTTACCTAGTTCATAAGTACCGATTCAACACTTCTGGTCTTGGACAACAAGATTAACGTATTGAGTGTTTCTTTAAAGCATCCTGAACTTCTTTTTTTCTTATAGACTTTAGGAACCCGATTTAGCATTCTATCTATATAAACATCGAGCAAGTAGTCGATCATATGGCAATTCTGCCACTCCTCAACATCAATTTGCTGATAAGCAAGACTCGTAACCGCCAAAAACAACGGTTGACGAATAAAATCAACAATCTTCTCAGACCCCTTGATACTCTCCCAAAACTCCCCTAGATTGACCGAGGTAAAATAATGCCGAATTTGCTCATTCGTCAAATCCTCCAGGCAAATCGCCCCATTTAAGTGCAACATCTCCTCATAAACTTCATATTCCTCCTTGCGACTGCACACCACCAAATGCAACGGCGAAAACTCACCCTCTAAAAACTGATTAATTGCCCGGACACACTTCGCCTGACGTTCCGGTTGCAATTCATCCAACCCATCCAACAACAGCACGAACTCCTTCTCCCGGAGCCACTGTTCCCCGATTTCCTGACTGACCCCCTTACTCATCAGATGAGAGAGAACCCACTCCTTAATCGAAGGGTCATATTTTTTCTGTTCCCAGAATTTGGGAAACTCCCGTTTTGTCACCTCTTGCCAAGTCGAAAGCTCCAAAATCACCGGAATCGGGGCATCGCTATCCCCTTCTGCCCGCTCAATCAAGGCTTCGGCTAACTCTAATAACGTCGTGGTTTTGCCGCCCCCCGGTTTGCCCAAAATCAGGAACTTGCCGGAAATTGTGGGATTATCAAACACATCCAGAATCGTCGTCTGGGCGGGTAACTGAACGCTGCGCTGTTCCCCCACCTTCACGGACATATCCCAAGGACGTTGCACCTGCTGGGGTTGCTGTTCCTTGCCCAAATTCACGAACGCTGCCCGGTGGATAGACTGGTTTAAACGGCTTTCCACCTCGGTTTGCATCTGAGTCAATACACTTTGACGTTGGCGATACTCCTGTTTAGATAACTGTCGCCCCCCCGGTTGATTTTGCAGCGACTCGAACCCCTGCCGCACCTCTTGACGAAATTCCGTTACTTCTTGGCGCAACTCCTCTAGGCGTTCCTCTAGGCTTTGTAGCAATTCGGTGATAGTGGTTTCCATCACCCCCAACTGGTGACAAACTTCCGCAAAACCAGAATCAATCCGGCGGGAAATATCGTTAAAAAACGCCTGCTGCTGGTCAACCGTTCCCCGCAACTGGGTTTCTAATGCCTGGAACTGTTGCAGAATTGGGCTGAACTCCTCAGCATTCATCCCTCCCTGACTGGCTTGCAGTTGGCTCAATTGTGCCTGCATTCCCGTCAGTAACTGCAACGTTAACCCCGCCCATGCTTTCCCATCATTAGCAAAATCTTCCTTAAGGGTTTCTCGCAAGGCTTTAGAGAAAGTGCTATGCAATAATTCAGCAACCTCTTGACGCACCTCTGGGGGAATGGCAAACCCACCCCCTTTACAAGCAGCCATATTGAGGCCGATGAAAATATCCCCCCATTCTGTAGCGGTGAGGTTGCCCTGTTGGGTGAGTTGGTATTCTTCCGGGGTAAGAAATTGATCGAGCTTGGCTTCTCGCAGTGCCGGGTAGCGTTGCTGGGTGAGTTCCTGTTGAGCAATTTCGACCCAGTTATCCTTAGCTTGAGCAGCAATTTTCTCCAGATATTGGCGGGTTTTGCCCCGCTGTGATCTAGCAGCAAGGGTGATAACAGCAGCGATCGCCTTCCCCACCGCCTTCGTTAAATCATGATTTTCTAGGGAGACTCTCCCCTCCCCTCCATCCAGTAGCGCATCGATCGCATTAGCCGTATTCCCCGCCGCCACATTCCCTAGGGCAGTGGCAAAAATCCCCCCCACCGGCCCCACAATCGCCGTAGTCGCCAAAGCACCCAGAACACAGCCGCCACCAATGGTTAACTTAACAAGCGATCGCCCTACATCCATAGCCATCTCCACAACCCCTATAGATGAATCCTAGCGCAGTCCCCCTTCAGCCGATTAAAAAACTTACCCACCTTGAACAAACCGCAACAAACCCCCTAAAGTAAACATTCAGCCCATCGCCCCCACCCCTCAACCATGCTCACCCTCTACGGCATTCCCCACTGCGGCACTTGCAAAAAAGCGATCGCCTGGCTCAATGACCACAATATCCCCCACAACTTCATCAACGTCAAAACCGACCTCCTCAACCTCCTCACCTAACCCCCACTCCCCACACCTCATCTTGCGTTAGGCTAAAAGAATAGACCCATGGGGAGAACTTGGTTTAATGACATTACTCCCGACTCCTCCCACAAGCAGACGGCCTCCGCAAGCCCTAAAATAGGGAGCAACGCTAACCAAAGGGAAAAAACCAAAAATTATGAGCATTGATGCCGCAGAGTACCGTCACCGTCGAGAACAAATTATGGCGAAAATCGGCCAGGGAACGGCTGTTTTTCGCAGCGCTCCGATGGTGGTGATGCACAATGATGTAGAATACCCGTTTCGCCAAGATAGTGATTTTTTCTATTTAACGGGATTTAATGAACCGGAAGCTGTTGCGGTGTTGGCCCCTCATCACGACGAACACCGTTTTATCTTGTTTGTGCAACCGAAAGATCCTGAAAAGGAAACCTGGACAGGATATCGAGTGGGGATAGAACAAGCCAAGGAACGCTATGGAGCCGATGAAGCTTATCCCATCACAGAGTTTAACGAAAAATTCCCCCAATATATTCAAAAAGCCGAACAAATTTACTATCATTTAGGACGAGATGAGGGGTTTAATCAAACGATTCTCCAACATTGGCAACGTTTTATTATGACCTATCCCCGGCGAGGCACTGGCCCCCTTGCTCTAGTCGATTCTAATTCCCTCATTCATCCTCTGCGACAGGTGAAAAGTGCGGCCGAATTGGAGTTAATGCGTCGTGCTACCTCCATCTCTGCGGAAGCTCATAATCGCGCTCGGCACTTTGCTAAACCGGGGATGTATGAATATCAAGTGCAGGCGGAAATTGAACACACTTTTCGCTTACAAGGGGGAATGGGTCCGGCCTATCCCTCTATTGTGGCATCGGGACCCAATGCCTGCATTCTTCACTATACGGAAAATAACCGTCAGATGCAGGATGGAGATTTATTGCTGATTGATGCAGGCTGTGCCTTTGATTACTATAACGGGGATATTACCCGGACCTTCCCGGTGAATGGTCAGTTTAACAAGTATCAACAGGCGATTTATGAGTTAGTGTTAGCGGCCCAGATGAAGGCGATCGCCGAGGTTCAACCCGGCAAGGCCTATAATGAGTTCCACGATATAGCCGTTTGTGTCCTCGTGCAGGGATTAATTGACCTGGGACTCCTCCAAGGGGACTTAGAAGAGTTAATCAAAGAAGAGAAGTATAAACCCTTCTATATGCACCGTACCGGCCACTGGTTGGGCTTAGATGTCCATGATGTAGGAATTTATCAACCCAGTCCTGAGCAATGGCACGTTCTCCAACCCGGCAATATTTTAACCGTAGAACCGGGCCTTTACATCGCACCGGATATTAAACCCGCCGAAGGACAACCGGAAGTTCCCCCAGAATGGCGCGGGATTGGGGTTCGTATTGAGGATGATGTATTAGTGACTGAACAAGGTCATGATATCCTAACGGCCGATGTTCCCAAGGCGATCGCCGATTTGTAAAAGGGTCATAGTTAGGGTCTGCTGAAAAAGCCCAACGCTAGACTCAACAAGGGAATTGATAATTGATAATTGATAATTGACAATTATTTCCGACTCCCGACTCCCCCTCTCCCCTGCTCCCCGAGTTATTCAGCAAGCCCTAGTTACAGTAAAAAGCCATCTCCGAGATTACAGAGATGGCTTTCTGCTCTCTAATAGAATTTATACATTTTGTGACCTTCATCACACCATCCGGATGCAGAGGGTTTAAACTGAAAGTAAAGGTTAGGTAAAGAAAAGGTTAACAACTAGATTAACAATCAGGTTAATAACTTGGACAACCTATCCCCCCTCTGATCACCAAGGAGCTTGAAGATCATGGCTACTACACTCACCCGTCCACTCGATGTCAAAATTCCCAGCGTTGCTCCTGCGACATTTCCCAGCACAACGGCTAAACCCCGTCTTGTAGCACGTTGGGTCAAGGACGAAAATAATCAGCTGTATTGTCAATGGGTACAAGCATGATTGACGGAATTGAGAATCCCCGACCTAAAGAATCCCCGCACCTTTTAGGTCGGGGATTCTTTTTTGGCGGAATGAAAGTATAATCAATTTCGTATAATGGACAGCCTCCTGTTTACCAAAAGGATGGCGCGGGAATGCTTTACTCTACAATCCAATGGCATTAATTATTGCAGGGGAACGGTCAGGGGTGGGGAAAACCACCGTCACACTGGCAATCCTGGCTTTTTTAGCCCAACAACAAGCCAAAGTCCAATCCTTCAAAGTGGGGCCTGATTATATTGACCCCATGTTTCATAGTCTGATTACAGGTCGCCCCTGTCGCAACCTTGACCCGGTGCTAACCTCAGAAGACTATGTAAAAGCCTGTTTTGCCCACCATAGTCAAGGGGTGAAGTATAACCTCATTGAGGGGGTGATGGGGTTATTTGATGGGATTCCCCTGACCTTGCCCGACTATGCCAGCACCGCCCATATTGCCCGACTGTTAAAGATTCCCGTCCTGTTAGTCTTAGATTGTAGTCGCCTCTCCGGTTCCATTGCGGCGATCGCCCAAGGTTACTGTAACTTTGATCCCCAGGTCAAAATTGCCGGACTCATCCTCAACCGCGTCGCCAGTCCTCGCCATCAAGCCCTGTTGGAAAATGCCCTAGAACCCCTCTCAATCCCCATTTTGGGCATTTTAAACCGTCAAGACGCTTTAACCATCCCCGATCGTCATCTAGGGCTAGTTCCAACAGACGAATTAACCGACCTGCACCGCCTGTTTGACCAACTGGCCACCCTCGCTCAAACCGCTTTTCGGTGGTCTACCCTCTTGCCCCTGCTGGCCGACACCCACCCCTCGGGATCTCCCCCATCTGTACCCCCACCCCTCACTCCCCCCCTACGGATTGCCATTGCCCGCGATCGCGCCTTTAATTTCTATTACCCTGATAATCTAGACTTCCTACAACAACAAGGGGCAGAATTAGTCTTTTGGAGTCCCCTAGAAGATGCCCACCTGCCCCCCCATATTCAAGGCCTTTACCTCGGGGGGGGATTTCCCGAAGTCTTCGCCCCTGCCCTAGCCGCCAATCACGGCCTCCGGCACAACCTCCTACAAACCCTCCGCCAAGGTTTGCCCACCTATGCCGAATGTGGAGGCTTAATGTACCTGTGCCGTAGCATTACCAACTTTGCCGGGGAAAGCTGGCCAATGGTCGGTTTATTGCCCAGCGATGCCCAGATGGGGCAGCGTTTAACCTTGGGCTATCGTCAGATTACCGCCCTCCAATCCACCCCCCTGCTCACCTGTGGTCAAAGCCTTTGGGGGCATGAGTTCCACCGTTCTCAACTCACCGTTTCCCCCCAGTCCCCCCTCTTACAAAGCCAAAGTTATCACCCCAACAGTCCCATCATGACCGAAGGCTGGAAAATGCACCAAGTCCACGCTTCCTATATTCATCTGCACTGGGGCAGTCATCCTGAATTGCCGCAACGGTTTTTAACGGCTTGTCGGCAATATTCCCCTTAAAATAGGAGAAAGAAGCCTCGAAGCACAAAAGGAGGCCCCGTGCAACTATTAGAAGATCGAAAACAAGCGGGATTGTTGTTAGCCCAAAAACTGCAACACCACCACCCAGAACTCTTTGCAACAGGGGCAAATCAAGGGATTTGGGTATTAGCTTTGCCCAGAGGAGGGGTTCCCGTTGCCCACGAAATCGCCCAAGCCCTACAGGCCCCCCTAGAGGTCTGTTTAGTGCGAAAATTGGGAACTCCGGGTAATCGAGAACTAGCGATGGGGGCGATTGGTTTAGGGGGGGCGCAAGTCTTGAATACCAGTGTGATTGAGTCTCATGGAATTTCTTCTGAGGCGATCGCCCAAATCACAGCCACAGAGGAGCAAGAATTACATCGGCGCGATCGCCTTTATCGTGGCAATCATCCCTGGCCCTCCTTAAAAAACCAGACCCTAATCTTAGTCGATGATGGCGTAGCCACCGGATCCACCCTTTACGCCGCCTTAACCCTCTTAAAGCCCCAACACCCCAAACGGATTATCATTGCTGTCCCCGTTTTGCCCGTTGTCGTCTATCGGGAATTGCAGAGGGAAGTTGATGATCTCGTCTATTTAGAAACCCCAGAACCCTTTTACTGTATTAGTCCTTGGTACGAAGATTTCCACCAACTCAGTGATCGGGAAGTCTGTGCCTTATTGCAATCCCACCCAGACCAAAACACCCCCAACCAAAAAACTTAATGTTGTCTCAAAGCACTACCCCCTCAAGGATATCCCGCCCCCCCCGCAAAAACACCCTAGCGCAATTCCCCCAAACTCGCTAAATTTGGAGTGTTGATTGATATTTTCCCCAGCCCTACGCTATCACTAGCGTCTTCCTTGTCCTATGAGCGCCTTACCGATTCCTCAATTTGAACTGCAAAGCCCCTTAGAATTGGCTCAATTGCTACAATCCGCCAAAACATGGCGAGAAGTTGAGGCTCTCACCACCAGCTACCCTCATCTGAAAGTAGCTGCTTGGGAATTACTCACAGAGGGGGACAAGGAACGCATCAAAACCTTAAAACAGTGGCAAGATTTCGCCATTGCCCAGAAATTCCCCATTGGTTGCACCGTACAACGGATTGACGACGCAGAACATTTAACGGGAGAAGTGGTTCAATATTGGCGCGCTTATGGTGTGGAGTACGTGACCTTTAAAGTGGGGGCAGATTATGACTGGTGTCGGGGGAGTTTGTTAGAGAAGGTATAGTTAGGGTCGGCTGAAAAAGCCCAACGCTAGACTCAACAAGGGAATAGGGAATAGGGAATAGGTAATAGAGAATAGGTGATAGGGAATTTCTCCCCTGCTCCCCCGCTCCCCCGCTCCCCTGCTCCCCCGCTCCCCCGC
>NZ_JAIHOM010000007.1 GCF_026130165.1 Spirulina subsalsa FACHB-351
GGGTGGGGCGCGCCCGAATTCACGCATCGGGAGAGATTCCCTCTTGGTTGGTTGGAGAAATCCTGTCAGCTAACGGAGACTCGTAGAACGATGAATCCCCCTGCCTTCAGGCGGGGGAGAACGTCAATCCGTTGGAGTTTGTCCAGAGAGGTGATCAGATCCCGGATGGCATGGCTATTGGCTTGGATTAATTCGAGATCCAAACGTTGGTTATCTTGGATCTGTTGTGCCAAGGCTGCGATCGCCTCATTATTCGATTTCGCATATTGTTCTTGCAATTCCCGGGTTTCCGCCAGCTTTTCCGCCAACGCCGCAATCACCCATTGCCGAGAATCATCTGGAAAGTTCATGAGCCAAGTCTTAGGATTTTAAAAACGCCGAATTCTCCTCAAGTCCTGAAATCTCAAGTCTTGAGAAGAATCCACCCCAATTATTTCGTCGTCATGGTAAATACCCCATCCCAATCATCATCCGGAGGAACTTCCAAGAAATGGCGACAGCGTTCAATATGTAAACCCGCCGCCTTATCTCCCCCATTTACCTCTAAAATTGTGGCAAAATGACTTAACGCGAGGGCAAAATTGCGCTTCAAATAAAGCTCCCGTCCCCGGTTATATAACTCAATAGTTTGTTCCTTCTCATAGGGTAATTTAGCATTCACCTGTTCCACCAACTCATAGACCCCCACAGGCGTAGTTTTACCCTTCACCCGAATACAATCTAACTCCCGCACAATCACCTTATCCGAACATTGTTTAAAGGTATTTTCACTAATTACAATGTCACAACCGTACTGTTTACTCGCCCCTTCCAAACGGGAACTCAAATTCACCCCATCCCCAATCGCTGTAAACTCCATTCGTTTACTTGACCCAATATTCCCGCTAATCACATAATCGGAATTAATCCCGATCCCAATCCGAATAATATCTTTCCGTTCCGCTACCCGTTTTTCATTAAAATCTGCCAACCGATAGCGCATATCTAAGGAACTTTGAACGGCCTTCCACGCATGATCTTCCAAGGGGAAAGGTGTCCCAAATACCGCCATAATGGCATCCCCAATATACTTATCCAAAATGCCTTTATGGGCAAAAATTGCCTCAACCATTGACTCAAAATATTCATTCAGCATACTGACCACTTCTTCAGCTTGCAATTTTTCCGTTAACGTGGTATAGCTACGAATATCTGAGAAGAGAACCGACACTTCCCGGCGTTCTCCCCCGAGTTCTAATTCCCCTTTTTCTAATAACTGTTCCGCTAATTCTTGGTTCATATAGCGGTACATGGTACTTTTTAGTCGCTTTTCATCACTAATATCATCCATGACCACCAACGCGCCATAGACATTATCTTCATCGGCTGCATCACTAATGGAGTTAATCGAAAGGTTTACAGAATGCTCCTCTCCCGCCGCCGAAATAATAGTTTGATCCGGATAATACTGTTCTCGATCTTTATCATCTTTCGGATGTAATGCCCGGTTAAACCATTCAGAAAACTCGCCTTTTTTAGCCACATCTCCCTTCTCAACAACATCTTTACCCTTAATTTCCACTAAGGCGTTCATAGGTTTTCCTTCGAGGGGGTTTCTATCATCAAACCCCAACAATTCCCGGGCTTTTTCGTTGGCCGCAATAATCACCCCATTCTTATCGGTCGAAATCACCCCATTGGTTAAACTGCGCAAAATATCGCGCTGCATTTGTTCTTGTTGCTGCACTCGGGCAAATAAAGTTGCATTTTGTAAAGCAACCCCGGCCTGAATATTAAAGGCCTTCATGAACTCCTGATCACTGCGGTTAAAACTGGCTTTCCAGCGTTCGGGAGGTTCGGGCCAATCTTCGGAATTATAGGGGGGATAATCCCCTTGTTTAATTTTGTTAATTAATTGTGTCACCCCAATTAACTCGCCATCGGAGTTATAAACAGGCATACAGAGCAAGCTACAAGTCCGATATCCGGTTCTTTGGTCTGTTTCTTTAGATTTTTCGGATTCGGGGTGATTGTAGAGGTCAAAACCAATATTGAGGATTTCGCCCGTTTCTGCCACTCGTCCAGCATAACCCACACCAATGGGAATCCGAATTTCTAGTAAGGTGCCGTTGTCGAGGGGAATTTTTGTCCAGATGTCGTTTTTCTCGCGGTCAATTAACCAGAGGGTGCTGCGGTCGGCGTTCATTAGTTTTTTCGCCGCGTCCATCACCGTCCGTAGGGTGGTGTCGAGGTCTAAATTGCCCCGACTGAGGGAGTTTGTGGCCTCAATTAACGCATTGGCCGCTCGTTGTTTTTGGGTGGCTTTGTAGAAGGAGCGGGAGGATTCTAGAATTAAGCGGATGGAGGGGGCAAAGTTGGCAAAAACTTCTAGGTCATTCTCTGTAAATCCCGTATGGGAGATCCGATGTTCTAGGTCAGCCGTGGGATTATAGTCTGGTTCGAGTTTATTAATAAGTTGGACTACGGCCACCAGTTCCCCTTCGTCGGTTAGGAGGGGCAGGGCTAACATACTATAGGTGCGGTAGTTGTTGCGCTTGTCAAATTCCTTGGCGGCGACAGATCGGGGATCGTCATAAAAATCGTAGGGAATATTGATCACTTCCCGTAATTGGGCGACTTCCCCAGCAATGCCTTTCCCGACGGGAATGCGAATTTCAATGGGTTTCCCGTCGTCTCCTTTGGCAACAATAGACCAGAGTTCATCTTGATCATCGTCAAGGAGGTAGATGGTGGTGCGGTCAGCGCCCAGCAGTTCCCCGGTTTTGAGGGTGATGGAGCGCAACATTTCGTCAAGGATGGCATCAAACCCTTCGCTGTCTAATACGCTGTCGAGGAGGGAGAGGGTTTGATTGACGACTTTAAGTTTTTCCTCAACATCCATCACCACCTTTTGGAAGGTTTCTTTATTGAGGGGGGCGAGGAAGTTGGAGAAGGTGCCTTGAGCGGCGACTAGGGCGCTGGAGGATGACCCGTTGCCGTTGCTGGGGGGGGTGTTCTCGGGGGTGTTGGGGTCTGGGGTGGGGTTAATATCAATGGTGTTGCTGTTGTTATGACTAGACCCCTCAAATTTGGACGTTTTGGCGGTCGGGGGTGGCTCTTCTTCTGGTGTCACGTCAATATCAATGGTGGGGCCGGTTTGGGCAAATTTTTTGTTGTTTTGTTTGGGGTGAGAAGATGAAGGCTGATCATCCAGAATTTCCGGGTTGACTGATGCTCCCGTCGGGGTTTCTGCTGCGGGAGTTGGGTCAGGATTCTCATGGACATTGAGAGCCTGATTCGGATCATTAAATTGAGGTTTGTTGGGGTCAGGAGATGCAGCAGTCATTTCTCTTCACAGATTGGAGGACAGGGGTCTTAGCGGATGAGAGATGAGAGTTATTCGGGCTGAGTACGGCAAGCGGACTCCCGTTGTTCTAACTCAAGGGTCGGGCTTTTGACTCTGATGCTGATAAGTTTACGTCAAAATCATCAAAATATTCCTCAGTGGAATCAATAGTTGATGGGGAATAAGAGAGAATTTGTGTTCGGCCGGTCCTGACTGAGGGCAAGGTGATTGGACTCTCGATGACTTGAGAATTCTGGTGCTTTCAGGTGGGGGACTAGTGAACTACCCCACCCTGCCGTTGGCGAGGATGGGGCTTCCTGATTAAAGGAATTTTAGCGTCCTTTTTCTAATCGGGCGGCGGCTTGGGCAAGGAGGGATTGAGCAAAGGCGATCGCATCTTTGGCCGAATCTCCTCCGGTAAGTTGGGCGAGTTCGGCGGTGCGACTGTCGCTATGGTCGAGGGAGGTAATTCGGACGACGGTGCGTAGGGCGTTGGGGATGGTGTCGGGGTGGGTTGGGTGCTGTTCAATCACTTGTTTATCGACCCGGAAATGACTATCGGCGAGGGCGGCAATTAGGGGCTGATGGGTGACACAGAGGATCTGATGCTGGCGGCTGAGTTGGTGCAGTTTTTCGGCGATCGCCTGAGCGACTTTCCCGGATACTCCGGTGTCGATTTCATCAAATATTAAGGTTTTCTGACTTGTCTCGGGGGTGGTTGGGGAGAAGCAGGCTTTGAGGGCGAGGAGGAAACGACTCATTTCTCCCCCGGAGGCGGTGGTGGATAGGGGTTGCAGGGGTTCGCCGGGGTTGGGACTAAAGTAGTAGGTCACTTGATCCATGCCTTGGGCGCTGGGGGGGGTGGGGGTGAGGCGACATTCAAAGCGGACTTTATCCATTGCGAGGGGTTTGAGTTGTCGGATTAGTTGATTTTCCAACTGTTGGGCGGCTTGTTGCCGCTCTTGGGTGAGGATGGCACAGAGGCGGATTAGGGTGGCTTCGGCGGCTTCGTAGCGGGCGCTGAGGTGTTCGAGGGATTGTTCTGCGGTGGTGAGTTGGGCGAGTTCGTTTTGTAGGTGATCCCGATGGGCGATCGCATGACTTAATTCGGGGCCATATTTGCGACAGATTTGTTTCAGGGTTTGAATGCGCTCCCCGACTTCTTCTAGGCGTTGGGGATCGGCTTCAAGGCGATCGCCGTAATGATTGATTTGTTGTCCAGCTTCTACGACTTGAGCGATCGCACCCTGTACCATTTCTAATACGGGGGTGAGTTGAGCATCATAACTCACCATAGCTTGCAGGTGATTTTCAACGTCGGCCAGTAAATCGGCTACGGCTACCCCTTCTTGATCATTTTGATAGAGGAGTTGATACACTTGATAGCTCAGGTTTTGGAGGTCTACTACATGGGAAAGGCGATCGCGTTCTTGTTCTAATTCGGTTAATTCGTCAGGATCTTCTAACTCGGCTCCCTCCAACTCCTGCAACTGATAATTTAACCAATCCAGTCGTTGTAAGCGTTCCTGTTCCGACTGCTGACGTTCCTCCAGTGCTTGCTGTGCGGCTTTATAGACCTCGTAAGCCGTCTTGACCTCCTGCCGAGGGGTTTGTAGGGGTGTGCCGCCGTAGAGGTCTAATAAGTCCCGTTGACGTTGGGAAACGAGGAGTTCGACGGTTTGACCTTGGGCGGTAATTTCCACGAGGCGATCGCGCAGTTGCTGGACAATTTTCCGATTCACCAACACCCCATTAATCCGGCAACGGGAGCGAAAATGTTCCAATTTCGCCGACATCTCCCGACTACAGACTACCGTTTCCTCTTCTAATAATTCAATTTCCTGTTCCTTTAACCAATGGGTTAAACTCTCCGTCAAGCTAAAGGTGGCTTCTACTAGCGCCCGTTGACTACCAGTCCGCAACAAGCGACTACTGACTTTTCCCCCCAACACCACATCAATAGCATCGAGAATAATCGACTTTCCCGCCCCGGTTTCCCCTGTCAACACATTTAACCCTGTGCCGAACTCTATCTCTAATTGATCAATCAGCGCAAAGTTTTCAATCCTTAGCGACAGTAGCATCTGTTGCAGTCCCCCATTTTCAGTCAACTGTCATCCGTCATCAGTAAACAGGCGAACCATTCACTGTTAACGATGCACGATTAACTAGCTAATTCTAACGCTTGGGCTGGTCCAACGAGGGAAATATAGGGGTCTGTGCTGAGATAACGCTGGGCGACGTTTTGGGCTTGTTGGGGGGTGATTTGCTGAACCACAGCCTGAAAATCATCGTCAAATTCAATCCCCACGGAGATGGTTTCATACCAACCTAATATCTGGGCGATTTCGGCGTTGGTTTGTTTGCCGAGGGCGTATTGTCCTAACAGTTTATTTTTAGCGGACTGAAGTTCTTCCTCCGCTAAGGGGGCTTCCCAGAGTAATTTAACTTCTTGTTCAAGTCCGGCAATGGCCACGGGGGTATTATCGGGGGCAGTACCCATATAAACCACAAATTGGGAGGGTTCTAAGCGGGTGGGATAAAAGGCGGAGACATCGTAGGCTAACCCCCGTTTTTCTCGCAATTCTACGAAGAGACGACTGGATAAACCATTGCCGAGGTAGGTGTTGAGGAGTTTCAGGGTGGCGTAGTCTTCCCGTTTGTAGACCGATGGACCGAGGTAGCCCAACATGATGATGGATTGTTGGCTCTCTTGGGGGAGTTTGTCGGTTTGGGGGTGACTGGAGAGGGGGGGGAGTTCTAGGGTAGGCAGGGGGTGGGAGGGCGCTGGCCAATCACCGAGGGTTTGTTCAATGAGGTTGATGGCCTGTTCGTGGTCAATGCACCCGGAAAGGCTGACTACAAGGTTATCGGGGCGAAAATAGGTCTGATGGTACTGGTGAAGGTCGGCGGGGGTTAATTGGGTGACGGTTTCTTCTGTGCCGAGGATGGAAACGCCGTAGGGGTGGTTGGGGTACATGGCGCTGCGCAGTTGTTGGAAGGCTAGGTTAAAGGGGCGTTCTTTTTGGGAGTGAATGCTTTGTAGGGTGAGGTGTTGCTCTAGTTCAAATTCGTTGGGGGGGAAACTGGGCGATCGCAAAATTTCGGCCGCAAGGTCTAAAATTTCCCCAAAGTCGGCGGTGACGGTTTTCAAACTCATCACAAAATAATCGGTCGAAGCATCGGCCCCTAAGCTGGCTCCAATGGACTCGACTTTTTCGGCAATTTCGGCGGAATTGAGGGTGTGGGTGCCTTTGGTCAGCAGAACCGCGAGCAAGTGGGACATACCGGACTTTTCTAGGGGTTCCCAGCGCCCTCCAGCCCGGAAAAATAAACGAGCGGCAATAATATCCGTGGCTCGGTTTTCGACGGTTAGCACAGTAATCCCATTAGACAGGGTGGTGCGTTGAACGGTTTGCATAGCTTAAGTGTCAGGAGGTGAACAAGAGGAAGGTTATTTTTAGGTCGGTTGGAAAATTCCCCTTACAGTGACTCTGGAATGGGACTAGAGAAGAGTAACGGGAGGATGATCAAAGACCGAGCATAACAGTGACAGCGTATTTTTCAGGAGAGAGGTATTTTGCCGCGACTCGTTGTAAATCAAAGCCTTGAATTTGTTGGATACGTTGGGGATAACTCACGGAAAGTTCTGCGGCGCTGATGGTGTTGTAGTAGCCATAGAGTCCAGCCATTTGACTGGGGGTTTCGGTGGAGAAGGCGTAATCATTACAGAGCAGTCGCTTAGTGCGTTGTAATTCGGCTTCGGTGATGGGTTCGGAGATGATTTCTTGCAGGCGATCGCGAATAATGGCCTCGACTTGCTCTAAATCCCCTTCCTCTAACCACGCTGTAATAGTAATTAAACTAGCATCTCGTTGTAAGGAAAATTCACTGGCAATATCTAACACCAGTTGTTTTTCTTCGCGCAACTCTCGCACTAGCCTAGAAGACCGACCACTCGCTAAGATCACCGATAACATATCTAGACAACAGGCCTCACTTAATTGGGCTACACCAGGGCCTAACCACCCCATCATTAACCGGGCATGACCTAAACGGGGTAAACGGAGTTCGGTGCGTTGGATTTTTTGCAGGATGGGTTTACTTTTCTGGCGGGTGGGGGGACATTCTGAGCGAATCTCGAAATTTCCGAAGTTCTCACTCACTAAGGATAATGCCTTTTCTTGTTCAATGCCCCCCACTAAAACAACGGTCATATTTTCCGGTTGGTAGTGGGTACGGTGAAAACAACGCATTTGATTGGGCGATCGCATCCTCACCTGTTCCTCTGTCCCTAAAATAGAACGCCCATAGGTATAGTCTCCATAAATCGTCTCACACAACGATTGAAAGCCCAACCAGTCCGGATCATCCTGGCAGGAGCGAATTTCCTCTAACACCACTTCCCGTTCCCGGATAAACTCATCATCGGGAATCTGAGCATGAAGGAGAATCTCCGCAAAATAAGGCAAGGTTTCCGGTAAATACTCAGCCGCCGTGGTAATAAAAAAGTGGGCATAATCATGACTGGTTGCTGCGTTCGTCATCCCCCCACTGTTCTCAATCACCCAGTCAAACACCCCCGGCCCAACGGTTTTACTCCCCTTGAAGATCATATGCTCTAAAAAGTGAGCCATGCCATACCAATCATCAGGTTCTGCCGCCGCCCCTGCTCTCACCCAGACATCCACCACTGTGACGGGAGTTGCAGGAATATGTTGATGTATAACGGTTAAACCGCTTTCCAAGCGAAAGATATGGGCAGGGAAAGGGATTGCAGTGTGTTGTTGAACCAGTCGGGTAAGTTGTTGCAAGGTTAAGCTCGCTGAGTGACGCGCCAATGTATAATTCTTTATTCTAACCCGTCCCCTCTTGTAATATAGATCACTTTTATACAGATTTTGTGACATTTTCAGGTAGGGCTTGCTGAGAAGGTCTGCTTGTCGGGGAGTCGGGAGCAGGGGAGCGGGGGAGCAGGGGAGAGTCGGGAGTTATTGACATACTCCCCGACCTAAAGGTGCGGGGATTCTGGGATCAAGCAACGATTGCGGGCATTGCCCGTCTAACATCATCTAACCCAGCAGTTGATGCCCCAACTGCTTGAATATTCTTAGCGGCGTTTTCATCTCGCCCGTTCACAGATTGGCAGGACGGACAACGCCATTCTCGCACCGACAAATCCAACTCTTTAAGGACATACCCACAATGCGAACAGGTTTTCGAGGAAGGATACCAAGGGTCGATGAACACAACTTGCTTGTGCTTCTTTTTGGCAACCCATTTTAGAATCTCCAAGAACTCTCCGAAGGCGAGATCGGAAATTTTGCGTCCCCAAATTCGTTGCATCCCTTTCAGGTTCAACGTCTCAAAACACAGCACATCAAACTTGT
Organism: Spirulina subsalsa FACHB-351; assembly: GCF_026130165.1. GTDB lineage: Bacteria > Cyanobacteriota > Cyanobacteriia > Cyanobacteriales > Spirulinaceae > Spirulina_A > Spirulina_A subsalsa_A. The sequence continues at coordinate 8,716 of NZ_JAIHOM010000007.1, forward strand.
CCGTGAGCCACTGCGCCAACTTCCAAAACCAATCAGAACGCCGATTGACAACATCCTCGTGCTTGCGAACTAGGTTCAATCTTGCCCGTTCCCGATTAGCTGAACCTTTCCGTTTCTTAGAATGCTGACGACTCGCTTTCTTAATGGCATTGAGCGACTGTTTCAGGAATTGCGGTGATTCAATCTTGGAACCGTCTGAGCAAGTGAGAAACGTTTTCAGACCGAAATCAAATCCAGCGATTCTACTCGTCTCGAATTTGGCTTCAGGTTCAACAACGCTATCAACGACTATGACCATGAACAACTCACCTAACAGAGTGCGTTTAATGGTCAAAGTTTTGATTTTCCCCTCAATGGGTCGAGAGTTCCAATACTGATACACACGATTCCCGATTTTGATTCGATTGCCACCGAGAAACTTATAGCCGGCTTGCTTGAGAGTGAACGATTTGTATCGTCTGACTTTCTTAAACCCCGGTGGTCGCACTCCTTTACCGTGATGTTTGAAGAACAGTTGATACCCCTTCTCAATGCGTTGACAGATATCCTGAACCGCCTGAGAACCAACCAACTGCCAGAAATCTTTACGCTTTCTGAGTTTAGCAATATGAGCTTGAAGTTTCGCGCCATTCAAATGCTTTCCCCACATACGGTAGTACCGTTTATGGAGTGCAATGCAATGGTTGTAGATCACCCCAGCCGCATTGATGGTGCGCTTGAGATGTCGATTCCGCTTGCTTTGATAGAGTTTGAACTTCAGAGTTTTCATGCTACCATTGTATATCATATAGATATATAATGCCATGAAAAAGAGTGTCTTTTTTCGACTGACTGATGAAGAGTTTGAAAAACTAGAAGCCTATTGCGAATCAACAGGTCGTTCCAAATCAGATGTTTTGAGAGAACTCATCAGAAGCCTTCAGATCAAGAAAAAGCCGTCCTAGAAGGACGGGGCTTTAGACCCAGTTCCTCGGTAATAATTCTCTATTCTCTCGTAGTACCCTGTCTGCCAAAAGGGAGAATTTAGCACCCGTGAGAGAAAAACGGAAACTATTGACCAAAAACTGCATCATTAGATCATCGATCACCGATTCACTTGTTAATTAGTATTTATGTTCTCACTGTTATCCCTTTTGTTTTTAGCCCAAACCCCAACCCCACCGCCGCCCCAAGAGATTGTACGCCCCCAAGAAGTGCGCCCCTTACCGGGGGAACTAGATCAAGTTCCCGTCTTTAATAGCAATAGTCCCGAATTGGTACTAGAAAGGGGAATTTTGCTCTCCACCTTTCCCCCCGAGGAAAAAGCCCATCCCGAGGCTCATTTGAACTTTGGCTTTGAAGGGCGCTTTGATGTATTTGCCCACCATGTCGCCAAGGCACCCACCCCGGAAGACTTACGCACCCTGTATTTAGGGGTATTGATCCACAATCCCGGCGATCGCCCCGTCACCCTGAGACTGCGGCAAGCAGCCAGCTACCTCAGTCAACCCGATGCTCCCTTTATTAGCCTTCCCCCCGTGCGAGAAAACCGTTTTGGGGAAGTTTATGCCGGCCCAGGCAGTCGAGTGATGAGTGATTTAGTCCGCGGCCGACGACAACGACAATTTCCCGCCCAAATCATCATCCCGGCCGGAGAAAGTCGGATGTTGATGAACCTTCCCATCCCCGTGAGAACCCTAGAACCCCCCTTAAATGGACGCTCAAGCTATTTTCGTTTAGAAAGTACCGGGAAAGTCTACGTCGCTAGTTTGGCTCAATTTGCCCCCACTGATGAACAAGGAGAAGAACGTTCTCCTACCCTAGAAGAGTGGCAAGAATTGTTAGTCAATGGACAATTAGCCACACCTCGCGATCGCACCCCCACCCCTCCAGGCTCCACCGAAGGCAGCTTTATCTATGGTCGCGTGGCCGGAGTCGCCCAAGGCTCCCAATGGCAAGCCCGACTCACAGATCCTGACCGGGATTATCTAACCATTCCCGAGGTCGGTCAAGCCTTTTCCTACGGCATCAGTACCTTAGATCGAGGCACCCTCGGCACCGGACAAATTCAAAGCGCCCCCATGTTAGTCCGTTATCCCGACACAGCCTATAAAGCCCACGGCAACTACGGCATCGAATACCGTTTAACCTTACCCCTCCATAACCCCTCCGACCAACCCAAAACCGTCACCCTCACCCTAGAAACCCCCATTAAACAGAATGAATTAGAGGGGGGACTGCGCTTTTTTGACCCCCTCCCCACCGCCACCTTTTTCCGGGGAACCGTACAAGTACAATATCCTGACTCAACAGGAAATTTCCAAACCCGTCATTTCCACCTCGTCCAACGTCGTGGACAGCAGGGAGTGCCGTTAGTTACTTTAAATTTAGACCCCCAAGAAACAAAAACCGTGGGCTTTAATTTCCTCTATCCTCCCGATGCTACGCCCCCCCAAGTCGTGACGGTGCAAACATTACCTATCAACAGTAATCAGTAATCAGTATGAAGCTAAGGTGTCGATATCGAATCTACCCAACAGACCAACAAAAGAGGCTGATGTCTCAGTTGTTCGGTTGCTGCCGGGTAGTTTTTAACGATGCCTTAGCTTACTGTTAAGAACAATACCGTGCAGGTAACAAAAAACCTAATATTAAGGAACTTTCCCAAAAGCTAACAGACCTCAAGAAGACGAATTAAAAGCAATGGTTAACAGAAGTTTCCTCTGTTCCCTTGCAACAGTCTTTGAGAGATTTGGAATAAACTTACTCCAACTTTTTCAAATCCTGTAAAGGACAAAGAAAAGGCTATAAAGTTAAAAGATGTTAACATGGGTGGAGGGGAGATGAATCTCTCCTAGGGTACTGGGGAAGCATGGTGAAATCGCCGATAATTAAATAATAATGACGATGTTTTTGCTCTTGTCTGCGGATGTTTAATGCCCTAACTTAAGATTATGCAAGCCACTCTTCATCAACTTCGAGTCTTTCAAGCAGTTGCTCATCATGGTAGCTTTACCCGTGCCGCAGAGGAACTTCTGATTACTCAGCCGACAGTATCGAGTCAGATTAAACAGTTGAGCCATCATGTGGGTTTGCCGTTGTTCGAGCAAATTGGCAAGCAGTTATATTTAACTGAAGCCGGAGAAGCATTGCTAGCGACTTGCGATGATGTTTTTGAACGCCTTGAACAGTTTGAAATGACGGTGGCTGACTTGAAAGGCATTAAGCGGGGTCGTTTGCGTTTGGGGGTGGTGACTACGGCAAAATATTTTGTCCCTCGGGTGTTGGGGTCTTTTTGCCAACGGTATCCGGATGTGGATATTGCGCTACAAGTGACGAATCACCAGAAATTAGTTCGCCGAATGCAGGAGAATCTGGATGATCTTTATATTCTCAGTCAGCCGCCGACGGATATTGATTTAAACACCCATCGTGTTTTAGAAAATCCTTTAGTGGTCATTGCCCATCGGGATCATCCTCTGGCGAAAAAGTCTCATATTGCGTTGAAACAGCTTCAGGATGTGCCGTTTATTATGCGGGAGTCGGGGTCGGGAACTCGTCGTGCTGTTCAACAGTTGTTTAATCAATATAAAATTAATGTGCAGGTGCGTTTAGAGTTGGGGAGTAATGAAGCGATTAAACAGGCGATCGCAGGGGGTCTAGGAATTTCGATTTTGTCCCAGCATACTCTCAACACAGAAGGCGATCGCAGTGAGTTAGCCATCCTCAACGTACAACACTTTCCCATCCAAACTCATTGGTATGCGGGCTATGTACGCGGGAAACAGCTATCGGTCATCACTCAGACCTTTTTAGACTATTTACTGGCAGAAAGTCCTAAAATCACCCTGCCCCATAGTCTTGAACAATCCATGAAGTCAGCGTGACCGACTCCCCCTTGCTCTCTCTCTTTTCTCTTTGCTCTCCCCGCTTGAGTTAAACATCTGGCAAGATACAATGAGAACAGCGACTTAACATTTATTAAGGATATTGACAGCACGCATGGGTAGAGTAGTTGGCATAGACTTGGGGACAACAAACTCGGTAGTTGCCGTAATGGATGGCACTAAACCGATCGTGATCGCCAATTCCGAAGGAATGCGAACCACCCCCTCCGTTGTTGGCTTCAATAAGGATGGGGATTTACTGGTGGGGCAAATGGCACGCAGGCAGGCCGTCTTAAACCCCCAAAACACCTTTTATGCTGTCAAACGCTTTATCGGTCGCAAATATGGGGAATTAAACCCCGAATCCAAACGGGTGGCCTATACAGTGCGTCGGGATGAACAGGGGAACATCAAAATCCCCTGTCCGCGCCAAGAAAAGAATTTTTCCCCCGAAGAAGTGTCCGCTTTTATTCTTCGTCGTCTGGCCGAAGAGGCCGAACGCTATTTAGGGGAACCGGTCACGGGGGCGGTGATTACGGTGCCGGCCTATTTTAATGACTCCCAACGCCAAGCCACACGGGACGCGGGGCGGATTGCGGGGTTGGAAGTGTTACGGATTATTAACGAACCGACAGCGGCCTCCTTGGCCTATGGTTTAGACCGCAAACAAAATCAGACCATTATGGTGTTTGATTTGGGGGGCGGGACCTTTGATGTGTCCATTTTAGAAGTGGGCGACGGGGTGTTTGAGGTGCGTTCCACCAGTGGGGATACTCAGTTAGGGGGGAATGACTTTGACCGGAAAATTGTAGACTGGCTAGCGGAGAAGTTCCTAGAAGCCGAGGGCATTGATTTACGACGGAGCGATCGCCAAGCCCTCCAAAGACTAACCGAAGCCGCCGAGAAAGCCAAGATTGAACTCTCTGGAGTCGCTAGCACAGAGATTAACTTACCCTTCATCACGGCCACCGAAGACGGTCCCAAACACATTGAAACCAGCCTTTCTCGCCCAGAATTTGAGTTCCTCTGTGAAGACTTACTCGCTCGTCTCCGTCGTCCGGTCAAACGAGCCTTCAAAGATGCAGGCCTCACCCCTATGCAAATTGATGAGGTGGTCTTAGTCGGGGGGTCTACCCGGATTCCGATGGTGCAGAATTTAGTGCGGAATTTAATTAATCGGGAACCCAACCAAAATGTTAACCCCGATGAAGTGGTGGCCGTGGGGGCAGCGATTCAAGCGGGAATTTTAGCCGGAAATGTCAAAGATATCCTCTTACTCGATGTTACGCCCCTCTCACTGGGTCTAGAAACCGTCAGTGGGGTGATGAAAAAATTAATCCCCCGCAACACCACTATCCCCGTCCGTCGTTCCGATATTTTCTCGACGGGGGAGAATAACCAAACCATGGTAGAAGTCCATATCTTACAAGGAGAACGGGAAATGGCCCGGGATAACAAATCCTTGGGACGCTTTAAATTAAGCGGAATTCCCCCAGCCCCTCGGGGGATTCCTCAGATTCAGGTCGCCTTTGATATTGATGCGAACGGCATCTTACAAGTGACGGCAATGGATAAAACCACCGGACGAGAACAGAGTATTGTCGTTCAAGGGGCTTCTACCTTAAGTCAGACTGAAGTAGACGAAATGATTGAGGAGGCCGAACGCTTCGCCCAGTTAGACCGGGAACGGCGGGAACGGGTGGAAAAACGCAATCGGGCCAAAGCTTTAGTAGACCAGTCCCAACGGCGTTTAAAAGAGGTGGCGCTAGATTTTGGGACCCAATTTGCCAGTTACTACCGCCGTCAAATTGATTCCCTCATTCGGGAGTTAGAGGAGAGCCTGCAACGGGAAGATGAACGGGGGATAGACCGGGCGGCGGCGGATTTACAAGATGCTCTCTATGAACTGAATCGGGAAGTCCGCCTTCAGTATGCGGCCGAGGAAGAGGATGATTTCTTTGGCTCCATTAAGCGCACCTTCTCGGGGGATAAGAAACGGGATGAACGAGGGTCGTCCTATTATGATTATGACCCCTATAATAGTCCGGGACGGGGGGCAGAACCGCCCGCCTATGGCTCATCCGGTCGGGGGTATGAATCCCGCCCCTATGAATCTCGCCCCTATGAACAACCTCGGGGGGAACAAGGACGCTATGATGCCCGTCCCTATGAGGCTCGACCCTCTGAGCGGGGGCGACCGGAACGGGATCCCTATAATGACCCGGTGAATAGTCGGCGAGAGCGCCGTCCCACTCGTCCCGTCTATGAAAATGACTGGGATGAAGACGATGATGATTGGTTCTAAATTCTGCCCTAGGGGACAGATTTAAGCTGGCTCGCTGTTCCCCTTGTCCTATTCCCTGTTCCCGATGCACCTATGGAAAATTTTCGCAATTATTACGACATTTTAGAAGTTGCCCCTAATGCGCCCAATACGGAGATTAAGCAGTCCTTTCGCCGACTCGCCCGGCGTTATCATCCCGATTTGAATCCGGGGGACAAAGGCGCGGAAGAGAAGTTTAAGGCGATTAACGAGGCCTATGAGGTGTTGTCTGACGAAAATCGGCGATCGCAATATGACCAATTTAGTCGTTTTTGGCAGCAAAGCGGCTTTAAGCGCCACGGGAAAACCACCGTCCGACGCAACGGCAAAACCCCCAGTCCCGACCTTGACCCCAAAGATTACCCCGACTTCAATCGGTTTGTCGAAGAACTCCTCAAACGTCAAGAAAAAGCCCGGTCAGCCCCCCGCACCAGCACCCGCGTTAACCCCAAAGACCCCGACGCTTTCCGCCCCGGCCGCACCAAAACAGAATATTCCGTCGGTCGAACCGCCGTCAAAGACCGTCCCCGAGATGTAGAAGCCCGTTTGACCCTCCCCCTCGAAAAAGCCTATCGCGGAGGACGGGAACGCATTCGTTTAGAAGATGGACGCTCCCTAGAAGTCGATATGCCCCCCGGAATGTTAGACGGTCAGAAAATCCGTCTGAAAGGCCAAGGTATTCAAGGGGGCAACTTATATCTAAAAATTTCCATTGAACCCCATCCCCGTTTTGAACTCCAAGGCCCCGACATCTTTTGTCGCGTCCCTGTCACCCCTACCGAGGCCGTATTAGGGGGCATGGTGGAAGTTCCCACCCTCGACGGTTTAGTTAAGATGAATGTCCCCAGTGGAGTGCGTTCCGGTCAACTCCTCCGTCTCGCGCAAAAAGGATTCCCCACCGAAAATCAAGGTCGGGGTGATCAATTAGTCGAAATTGAGGTAGTCATTCCCAAAACCATTACCCCCGAAGAAAAAGAACTCTATGAAAAGTTAAGAGCAATTGAGTCCTTTAAACCCCGTCGGGAATGGGTCGATTAGGGCTAGTGCAATCTTGACAAGTTAAGCCTTTTCTCCTCTTGTCAAGATTGCGTGAACGCTAACGCGAAGTGGCACAGCAAGCCCTATATAACTTCGGGAGTCGGGAATAATGTCATTATGGAATTCGAGTGGAACCCAGATAAAGCGGTTATCAATCTGAGAAAGCACGGTATTTCTTTCCAAGAAGCTGCCACCGTATTTGACGACTCGTTATCTGCAACATTTCCTGACCCTGATCATTCCATAGGAGAAGACCGCTACGTTATCATTGGGATGTCTGGGTCAGGGCAGTTGTTGGTTGTCTCCCACACTGACCGAGGAAACCGCACTCGTATTATCAGCGCTAGAAGAGCGACTCGCCAAGAAAGGAGATTTTATGAGGAAGGAAGTTGATGAGCTAGATGATGAATTACGCCCTGAATATGACTTCTCCAAGATGACGGGAGGTGTCAGAGGTAAGTATGTTGAACGATACCGAGCAGGAACAAATTTAGTGCTTTTGGAGCCTGATGTTGCCCGAGCCTTTCCAACTGATGAATCTGTAAATGAAGCATTACGGTTACTGCTCCAAATTGCTCAACGACAGCAACCTAATAACCCGATTGGAGCGGATTAGCAAGTTTGGTGAGTTGTGCCGCAAAAGTTAAGAATCTCCCTTGGTTTTAGCTTTCCCTAGAAAACTGCGAAAACGGCGCAGATTTGCCCGTATTACTTTCCATTGATCAAGGCTATGTAAGAGAATAAACGCTAGAAACGTATAACTTAGCCAGAAATGCAAATTGCGGGCTAATCCCACAGCACTGGAATCCACTGGGAAAATATCGGGTAATGGTAGCCCAAAGAACTTGACATTATTGGGGCGGAAAGAGTTGGAGAGGAAATAGCCCGCAACCGGAACTCCCCACATAAAGACATAAAGTGATGTATGTAGGGCTACTGTTTGAAACCAAGGAAGCGTCAGTTTAGGGAAACGTCTCGTGTATTTCTTCCACCACACCCGCAAGAGGGTTAAAATCCGCCAAGTTAACAAGGCCATTGTTAAAACTCCCATTGATTTATGGAAGCTATACATGGGGCTGCGAATGTCTAAATTCGCGGGTAATTGCACCATGATCATCCCTGTGGAGAAAATAATTACATAGCAGGCGGCCATCCACCAGTGAACGGTCATGAGATGTTTAAAAGCGGAGTTTTTTCTGGATTTCGTGATGGGGTTGGGTACGGTCATGTCCTGAATGTCCTTGGGTTGACATCGCTGAAACTCAAGGCTGATCAGCCTTAATGAGAAATGAGAATTTCTACTGTTCCGGAATCGTGAAAGTTTTAGATTTTGAAAGTTTTAGATTTTCTTCACGATTCGGCTTTATTGTAGCTTGCCTCTTTCCAATCTGACCTCCCCTAGTTGGCTCTTCTCGTTCCGAGATGCTACGCGAACGGAGATGTTCTGTCGGGGTTAATCTGGAATGAGCCGGATCAGAGTCTGTGAGGCAAGAGGACCCGTACCTTTGAGGTTGGGGATGGTCAAAGTGCCTGACCAGAACGGTGTTGGGCATACTGCCAATAGGCTTGATACTCTACGGCTTTTTCTTGAGCGAGATCGTAGTGGGGACTTCTGGAATCAACCGCCTGCATTAGCTGAATGGCCATTTCCCAGTGGGTGGCGGCTTTTACCCAGTCTTCGGGACTTGTGGCACCTTGACTGGATTTAACGGCCTGTAGGGCGTTATTTACGGCAATCCGGAACACTTCATTGGGGTTGGTTGCCCGATCTTTGGCATAGTCGAGATAGCCTTGATATTCATGAATTTTCTTCTGGGCGACGGCATAATGGCGATCTGTGGATGGCACTACTTTGAGCAGTGCGATCGCCTGTTGCCACTGTTGAGCAATCTGATCCCAATCCTGGGGCAATTGCGCCCTTTCCAATAACTTCACCGCCTCACTCGCCGCGTTAATCGCTAGTCGGTAGGCTTCCTCTTTCGGGACTTCGGATGCAATGGGCTGCCATAAATTCCCCGCAATGGTGGCCGGAGTTAAGGGGTTATTCTCCCAACTCCATCCCAACATGGCACTTACTCCCCATCCCCCCAATACAACGGGAATGAGAGCCAATAAGGCCGCTTCCGGGATGCGATTCCCCCGTTGGTGCCGTTTTTGATATTCCAGTTGCAGGGAACGAGCAATTTTCTGCACGGGTTTTTCGGCTACAGTCGCCGCATGAGTTGCCGGAGTTGGGGCGGCTGCTGTGTCCTCTTCTGGGCTGGTGAAATCTGCCCCCAGATCAGATTCCTCCCCTTCGGCCCCGACCTCGGGTTTCTCGGTGAGTAATAAACTGGGAATCTCTTGCCACTGTTCAACTTCCACCTGATTAGACTGTAGGGCGATTTTCTCTTTTAACCAGGCCTCAAATTTATCCTCAATCAGTCGTTGCCGTAAGGGTGGGCTTAACTCGGCGGAAATATAACGCTCTAGCCGCACAATCACCAGCCATTGATCGACCCGAAAGGGGGGGGAAATTTGCCCCGGCTGACTAATGCGCAACATTTGCGCCAGTCGGGGGTGAATATTGCGTAATTCCAATGGCCCCACTAAGCCATTAGTGCGGGCTTCGGGGCCTTGGGAATACTGGGTAGAGAGTTCCGAAAAAGAAGCCTCGCCCTCTTGTAAGCGAAAATATAGTTCTTGCACAACTTCCACCGCTTCACTTTGAATCAGGGAGAAGAGAACCTGATCATAAACGTGGGAGTGATTGCGAAATTCTTCCTCAACTTGCGCTCCCCAAGTTTCCTCCTTGAATTTGCCTAATCTCAGTTGGCGTTTTACCAACCAGTCCATCTGTTCGGGGGAATGGTGGGCAAATTGGGGGAGTTGGGCAAGTTGTCGATAAGCGAGTTCAAATTCTGCTGGAGTATAGGAAACGGAGGCGATCGCCTGTTCAATCGCCAATTCGCGTAGAAGGTGGGGGAGGATTTGAGGAGACGTGAGTAACGACACCACTTCATCCGCACCTAGTTGTTGATTGCCAAGTTGTAACGCTGCACTCATCGGTTGCCTCCAACTAGAGAGTAGTTGGGTGGATAGATGGGTAATTGAATCATCGGGGTACTGTCAGTTTAACGCTATCTTTTCAATTCAGCCAGTTTTTCTCTGTTGGTATAGAAGATAAGTCCGGGAGTCGGGAGTTGGGCTTATTGACATCCTCCACCGTCGTCAACGACGGGGATTCCTCGACCTTGTAATCTAGGCTTTCTGCTTCAGTGCCAGATAATTAATCATTAATAATTAATGATCAATTCCCTGTTGGGTCTAGCGTAGGGGTGTTATTCAGCAAACCCCACATACAGGAAAAGGATATGCTTAACATATCCTTTCCTGTCTTTAGTTGTCATTATTTTTTGCCGTCACTATACCGCTACACCACATAGGTCGTGCGACGGGCTAACAACCAGCACAAAATCGGTGACAGGATTGTACTAAAAATGGTCACAATCAGAATAACCCACAGGGCATCAATTAAATCTGGACTCATAACTTCTTCCTCCCGTAACTGCAACACAGTTGAATGATGATGAATGGCTAGGAATAGGCAGAACCATCACCATCCCCCCTTTGAGCCTAACCTAGCTTTTGAGAGATTTGTGTCTTTTGTTACAGAAATGTTAAGTATTTTGAGCATTTATCCGGATCTTAGCTGTCACGAAGGGGCAAGAGTCACTTTTTCCCCGGTTTCCACAGAGCGGCGAATGGCATCGGCAACGAGGAGGGCATAATAGCTCTGGCTGGGGTGAACGTACAAGGGCTTATGGTCTAGTAAGTAATCTAAGACTAACTGGGTGTCTTGCTGGAATAAACCGCGCCGACTGCTCACTTCTAGGGGGGTTTCCTGTTCTCCTTGGATGAGTTTTCCACGTTCCCTGACGAAGAGTAAGGTTCCTTGATCGCCGTGGAGTTCTAGGGTGCGGGTACTGTGCCAAAAGGTTTCCCCTTTGCCATAGACGAGATCGGCGATCGCACCGTTGCGAAATTCTAGTTGAGCGGTGGCTAAACAAGCCCGAAAATACTCGCTTTCAGGAACATCCCAATAGCGCAAGGTTCCGGTGACAGTGGCGACTTCTCCCAAAATATCAGTTAGGCGATGAATGCGAGACAGGGCGGCTGTGAAGGGAAACCCAAACAGGCTTTTATGATAAGTCCACCGTTGAGAAACGGGACGCTGGGGGGTAATGGTGATATAGCGCCCATAGGACACTTCCCCAATCTGCCCTAGGGCTTGGCCTAGGGCTTGATGAACGCCTCCCAACAGTTCGATATGTTCAACATGGAGCAATTTCCCCTGCTTGTCTGCTAGCGCTAGGAGAGTTTGACCGTCTTGGGGGGAGAGGGCGAGGGGATACTCTAAAACAACGTGCTTGCCTGCTTCTAGGGCTTTTTGGGCGATGGGGGCATGATCTTGATTGACGGTAGCAATGATCACTAAGTCAAGCTGGGGATGCTCGACAAGGGCTTGCCAAGAAGGGGCCGCCGAAATTTGATACTCCTGACAAAATGCCTCGGTATTTGCCCGACTGTAGCCGGATACGGTGACAAGATGCGATCGCTCATCCCCTTGGATCGCCTCAGCCCGTCGTTTGGCCGCGTATCCTGTCCCCACAATACCCACCCCAATGGCGGATTCTGATTTCTGCTCACCCATAAGATTTTTCTTTCTCTTTTCCTACAGTGAAGTACCCCACCCTGCCGTTGGCGAGGATGGGGCTTCCTGATTCAACGGGAACTGCATCTAACAAAACCGATGTTTTGCCAGGTTGTCTTACACTCCCTCCCCAGGCAATATCGCTGGTTCCCAACGACAATATCCGCAAGGCTTCTTTACATTCAGATTCTCTACAGCAATAACTTGGTTTTCGTTGACTATCTTGCGGGATAGTTTGTGTAGAAAGTCCTCACGGCAACGGGCAGTCTTGCTATGAACCTTAGCTACTTTTTGTTGGGCTTTAGTTCTATTCTGACTCCCCTTTGCCTGTCTTGAGATAGGTTTCTTGGCATAGGTTGAGTGCAAAATTCCCATACCAACGACAGCATCCAAAGGCCTTGGCGAGAGACGGTTTTTGGTCGTCGGTTGGGTAGATGCGATACTTGTATGCCTTATACATTATCTTTATTGGCTGTTGCCGATCAAATTGTAGCTGCTCATCCGCTCCCTGCAAGCGAGGAAGGGGAATTCCGCAACATTTTGTTAAATTATGTTAATAATAATTTAAACTAATTATAAGAAATTAGGCAATTTCTGGATCTCTGACTTCCCCCTTAAGATATAAAAACCTAGACTGTTCGAGATTCGGGAAAAAATTGCTTTCCCCTAGGGGGGCAATCCGTTCTTAGCATAAAGCATAATTAAAACTTATTATAGGATTGATTCAGAATTCCATTACTAATGCTCTCTACACTGATCATAATTTTCCCGTAGTATCAAAAATGGAATTGACTTCCCCCAGCATCAGGGCATAACCTTGAGCGGGAAAGTTGAATCATGGCTGCTATCTTAGCAATCCAAAAATTTCTAGAGGAGTTCACACATGGCGACCTATAAAGTTACGCTGATTAACGACGCAGAAGGGCTGAACACCACCATCGATGTACCTGATGATGAGTACATTTTAGATGCGGCTGAGGAACAAGGGATTGATTTACCCTACTCCTGTCGTGCTGGCGCTTGTTCTACCTGTGCTGGGAAAGTCACGGCTGGGACTGTTGATCAATCCGATCAGTCCTTCTTGGATGATGACCAAATTTCTTCCGGGTATGTGCTGACTTGTGTGGCTTATCCCACCTCTGACTGCACCATCATGACTCACCAAGAAGAAGAACTGTACTAAAACAAGTTTTTTCCGTTAGGACAGGGGGATCTCAAGGGATCTCCCTGTTCTTGTTTTGAGATCAAACCCTTGGCTCACCGTAGCACTTGATTGCGTCCTCTCGCTTTGGCGAGCAATAGTTTTTCATCAGCCCGTTGTAACAGACTTCTACCTTGGGGATCATCATCTGATTTTAATTCGGCAATGCCTAAGCTAATGGTGACACTTAGGGAAAGTTCCGGTTCTACGAGAAAGGGTTGTTCGGCGACGGTACGGCGTAAACGTTGGGCGATGACTTCCCCTTGATCGAGATTGGCTTGTTTAAACACCACAACAAATTCTTCTCCACCGTAGCGAAAAATGGTGTCGAGGGGGCGCAGTTTGTGCTTGATACGGGTGATGAGTAGCTGGAGAATGCGATCGCCGACTAAATGCCCATAGTTATCATTCACCGCTTTAAAGTAGTCAATATCAACTACCGCTATAGACAGGGGAACATGGTGCTTACGGGCGTTGTAGACTTGGCGGGGTAAGTCCCAATCTAGAGCGCGACGATTGCCAATTTCTGTTAGGGGATCACAAAGGGCAATGGTGGATAAATAATCGTTTTCTTGTATTAAGGTTTTGCATTTCTGACTCCACAATAAGCCGATTTCTAAATGAGATAAGAATAATTGCGCTTGGGCTTGGGCTTGATTTTTGCTCAAAATCTCCGGGGGGATAATATCTAAATACCCATCGACTCCTTGAGCCAAAAAATGTATTTTTTCTGAGCAATAAGCCTGCAAATCAGGATGGGTTTGACTTGAGTACTTTTGAGACTTTATGGCTAAAAAATAGATCCATCTACCATAGGCTTTTTGTTTGACAGATTGACATAATCCTTGGTCAATTAATAGACTATTTTCTAAGATCACAACATCCGGTAAATGGGTTTTAATCGCCTGTATCACTTCATCCATAGATTCTCCTTCTACCCAGGTCGAAAGGAGCGACGCATTGTGTTCTGTCAGGGTTGACAGGAGCTTATGATTGCCAATTAGTAAGATTGAAGTAGTCATAACCCATTGATCTAGTGTGAAGAAGAAAGGGAGTCATATAGGATCAAGTGGCTACATAAGGGGTTGGGCTACTAGGTAAAATTGGGGATGTTGATGGATGATGCCGAGTCCCTGATTGCCAAGAGAGACAGTCTCTAGAATTTTGTACAAGGCAACTATGAAGAATTTCTGAATAAGTCAGGATCGGGCAGTACGAGACTATCAAAACTTCATAAAAAGGGTATTTTTATAAAGTTTTGATGAATGTTCATAGACTCCAAAAATCAGTATTTATACGCATATTTTTCTAAGATAAAAATTAGTTTGCGTACATATACGGAAACCCTTAAGAGATAAAACTAGGATTTGGAACTCAGAGATTTTTGGTGAGTCTTACTGGGTCATGGGGTTAACTATTTCCGAGTAAAAACAAACTGATCAAGGTGCCACTGTTCCAAAGACTATGGAGACAGATGGAGGCGAGGAGATTGCGCGATCGCACATAAACAAACCCTAACACCATCCCTAACACCGTCAGAGGTAGCACTTCTGAGATATTCAGGTGAGCAATAGCAAACACTAAACTACTCACGGCAATGGCACCCCAAACCGGAATATAGCGCGTTAGGGAAGGGAGGAAAAAGCCGCGAAAGATGATTTCTTCAAATAAGGGAGCGGCGAGGGAAGCCGTGGAGAAAAAGATCAGCAGGGCGAGGGTATCCTGAGATTGGAGAGCGAGGGAAATAATGGGATTACTGCCCCCCTGTCCTTGCCAAATTTGTTGATTCACCAGAGAAATCACCACCACAAGGGGAATGGCCGCAAAATACCCCCCCACTCCCCACAGGGGCCAATTACTGAACCATTTAACCTTAAACCAACCTTCAGGTAAGGGAAAAAAGGGCTTGAGTGAGAGATAAAGAACCGCTAATCCTCCCACCATCATCAGAACATAACTGGTCAACACATAAAAGGCTTTTCCCCGTAAGTCGAAGCTGAGGGGATCTAAGCCCATCCCTTGGACAATCAGGGGGAGAAACTCGGGCAGGAGGATCTGACTAATGAAGAAAAACCCGACAATTAAGACTTGCCAAATGGTTTCCCCATCCCAAGGTGTCTCCCAGAGGGCGTTTTGTGTTCCGGCGAGGAGCGATCGCTCTTTTTGTAGGATCAACTGGATAATCAATCCCACCACAATGAACACCCCTAAAATGCCACCTAACAGGGGAATCCCCCCAATCAGGGTTAATTTCAATAAGGCTTGTTCTGCGGCTTGTTGCCGTTGGGTGGCCAACATAGCCAAAGCGGTATTATTGCCTTGTACTTGGTACAAATGACTTAAGCTTTCATCCCGAAACCAGCCCTGTAGATGGTTTTGAATCAGACGTTCTGCATCGGGAGCAATTAAGGGCGCCGCTGACCATAAACCCATTAAAACCTCTGCCGTTGCCTCCCAATGACTGCGAGGATAGGTCATCATGACTTCTTCCCAACTGCCTTGAGCCGCCTGAACTTGCTCTTGTTTCGCCTGCAAAATGCCCTTATTTAAGCCAATTTCTGCCCGCAATCCGGTCATTTCTACCAAGACGTTTTGTAAACGGGGTTGAGCTTCGGCGGAGGGATTATCGGCTCCCACCAGTTGAGGATCTCCAGCCACGGGGGCAGTTTCTAACAGGGTTTTGAGTTGACTTTCGAGTTGCTCAAAATTGCGGCGAATTTCCGCCTCTGCCTGTTCATATTGTTCTTGAGCCTTGCTGTAGGGGTTTTCTCCTAACAGGTATTGTAAGGGGAGTGGGTTAGACTCCCCTTCTATTTGCAATTCGGCCGCCTGTAAGATCAAATTAGTTTGATAAAGTTGCAAACGGCTTTGAACTTGGGGTTGATTGACACTGAATAGCAGGGAAAAGAGGAGTTTTGCCACAGCTAGGCCAGTGAGGAGAATCAAAATAATACGTTTTGGGGTCATAGCGGCTTTAAAAACATCTGGTCGATTATCCCAGATTAAGACCCGCCATGACTACGGGGATCTTCGCCGCTTTGGGGTTTCACCTTGGCTTGAAAGGCGGACACTTTCCCGGTTTGGTTGGCGTAGGGGAGAGTCTGCTGGGCAATGAGGGCCTCTAGATCCGCTTTGAGAACGGATTTGGGCTGTTCTCCGATGGTTTGGGCGATCGCCTCTCCCTGACTGTTAAAATAGACAAAATGGGGAATCCCATCCACCCGATAGCGCAAGACCTCGGGCAACCATTTAGTATTGTCTACATTCAACATCGCAAAATTAACCTGATTGCCATAGTCGGCCTTGACTTCCCCTAAATCTTTGGCCATTGCCTGACAACTGGTACACCAATTAGCATAAAATTCCATCAGTGTGGGTTTGCCATTGTTTAGAGCCACTTCTAGGGGAGTCGCTTGGGCGGCCTGGGTTTCAAGGGACGATACTCCCGTTTCTGTTTGCAAGCCCCAAACAAGGGTAGCACTTAATAACACAGCCACCAGAGCTAGAACAAGGTTGCGTAGCCGTTGATAGGGTTTAGGATTGGATTCTGTGGGGTTCGTGGTGGGATCTGTCATAGAATTACTGGGCGATAAAATGACTCTGGGTCTATTTTGACATCTTCATCGCCCTAGAAGGACGATGATTCCCAAACCGGATCAAAGGTTGTCCTGCTTCTTCCCTGCGGTAGCATAGTAGTAATGCCCCTTCATGGCCTGGTAAGGGGATGGGGTTTCTCAGAGGAAGATCATGAAAAAGCGAGTCACTCTTACTTTCCCCAGACGGGCGGTGCAAATGCCTGTCACTTATCGACTAGCCAAAGATTTTAATGTGGCGACTAATATTATTCGCGCTCAAGTCGCCCCCAATCAAGTGGGGAAGTTAGTCGTGGAATTGTTGGGGGATATTGATGAAATGGATGCGGCCATAGAATGGATGCGATCGCAAGATATCACCGTTTCCCTCGCCAGTCGCGAAATCCTGATTGATGAGGAAAGTTGTGTAGACTGTGGTTTGTGTACTGGAGTTTGCCCCACTCAAGCCTTAATCTTAGATCCAGACACCTATCAACTCAAATTTACGCGATCGCGCTGTGTCGTCTGCGAGCAATGTATTCCCGCTTGTCCTGTGCAGGCTATTTCTACTAATTTTTGAGGATCCGGGTTTTTCCCATGTCCATGCACAATTCCCTCAATTCTTCCCCTGTCTCTTACTTCAGTTCCACCCTCCACGACCTCAGTTTAGAGTCTACCCTCGCCCAATTATCCCTATTTTCCTGTGTCGTCTCTACTGAACAAACAGGAACAGAATTAGCCGCCATTTTTGAGCAGTATCCTCAGTTACCGGGTGCCATTTTAGTCGATACCCAAGACAAAACCCCCCAATTTGTCGGCATGATCTCTCGGCGACAACTCCTAGAATACTTGTTACTCCCCCACGGTATCGAGTTATTTTTACCCCGTCCTCTCGCTATTTTACACCACTACCAGCGCGGCGAAACCCTAGTTCTCAAGGGAGATACACACATCTTAGAAGGCAATCGTCAAGCCTTAAGGCGATCGCCCACTCTCATCACAGAACCCATTATCGTCCAATTAGACCCCCAAACCTACCATATTTTAGACTTTGGACAACTGAGTTTAGTCGCTTGGCAAATTCGCGGCATTGAGACACAAATCCGTTACGAACGCAGCCAAGCCCAAATGATTCAAAGTGAAAAAATGGCTAGCTTAGGGCGCTTAGTCGATGGAGTCGCCCACGAAATTTTAGATCCCGTCGGCTTTATTTGGGGCAACCTCACCTATATTTCCCGCTACAGCGATCAACTCATGGAACTTCTTCAAGCTTATGAGAAGATTTTACCCACCCCCCCCACTTGGATTCAAGACCTACAAGAAGACATCGAACTGGACTATCTCAAACAAGATTTGTCCCGTATTGTTAACAGTATTACCACCGGAGCGCAACGGCTGAAAACCTTAGCCAGTAGCCTACAAAACTTTTGTCATGTTGATGAAGTTTACCCCAAACCTGCGGATATTCATAGCTGCTTAGATGGGATTTTATTACTCCTAAAAAGTCGGATTAGTCGTGAGATAAGAATTGTAAAAAAATATGGACAATTGCCCCCAGTTATGTGTTACTCAGGCAAACTGAGTCAAGTTTTTATTAATATTTTTACCCAAGCCATTAACTCATTATTAGAACAAGCTGTTACTCAAGAAATAGCCCAAGAATTTGATCATCCTATCCCCAACCATGATCCCGCTCAAATTACCATTATTACCCAAGTTATTTCCCGCAATATGTCATCAGAATCAACCCTAGAGATGCGTTTCATCTCCATTCGCATTATTGATAATGGTCCCGGGATGAGTCAAGCTGAATATCAACAATTTATGGATTCTTTTTCTCTTAAAAATAGGGCAGATATTGAAACCAGTTGGGCGGTGAGTTACCAGATTATCACCGCCAAACACGGGGGAGAATTTTGGGTTAAATCCCAGTTAGGATTCGGCACAGAATTTGAAATATTACTCCCCCTTGGTGAAGGGTGATTGGTGGACTCATAATTGATAATTGATAATTGATAATTATTTCCGACTCCCGACTCCCCTGCTCCCCTGAGAATTGATAATTGATAATTGTCAATTGTCAATTGTCAATTCCCCACTCCCCCGCTCCCCTGCTCCCCAACTTATTCAGCAAGTCCTATGCTAGCTCAAGGTTAACATCCAAATCATGCCCCCCACCGCAATTAACCAGCCCAAAAAACACCAACGCATTAATCCTAAAGCTTGGTAAATAATCTCCGGTGTAATGGGATTAATTGCCTCTCCTAATAACGGTTTTGTCCTCACTTCCCCTTGATAAGAATTAACCCCCCCTAATTGCACCCCTAAAGTAGCGGCATAAACGCATTCACTCCACCCAGAATTAGGGCTAGGATCTTGTGTCGCATCACGACGACATACTCCTAATATATAACAGGGACGGGTAGAAAATAAGGCAATAGTTAGCACCGTTAAACGACAAGGCAACCAGGTTAAACGATCTTCTAATTGGGCGCTAAACCAGCCTAAATCTCTGTAAGGTTCGCGTAAATAACCAATCATAGAATCAAGGGTACTAGCGGCTTTATAGGCCATACAAAAGGGAACCGTACCAACCGTAGGGATAAAGATACCTAGGAGGGCATAAAATAAGGGGGCTGTGACTCCATCGGTGGCGTTTTCGGCGATGGTTTCTAATACAGCGCGCAAGATTTCCGGTTGAGATAGTTGGGCAGTATCTCGCC
Organism: Spirulina subsalsa FACHB-351; assembly: GCF_026130165.1. Lineage (GTDB taxonomy): Bacteria > Cyanobacteriota > Cyanobacteriia > Cyanobacteriales > Spirulinaceae > Spirulina_A > Spirulina_A subsalsa_A. The sequence goes on from NZ_JAIHOM010000007.1 coordinate 28,132, forward strand.
CTACATATAGACTTAATTTAGCCCGTGCCTGTTCTATATCTCCGTGAGATAAAGGAGTTAAAACATCCTCAGCTGCCCGCCGTAAACTTCGACCTGCAAAGCAACTAGCCAGTAAAATAATTTGTAATAAAGTGGCTAAAAGGGGGTTAATTTTTTGAGTTAAATAAAGCCCTAGCCAAGTTAAAAATCCTGTACCTATAATTAGGATCAGTCCTAAGAAAACTCCAGCGATTTTGCGAGCGGTTTTTGAATTAAATTGTTGTAGAATAATTTGGCTCAGTTTTTGAATGATCCAGCCCATAAACTGGACGGGGTGAGGAAAATTCCAAGGATCTCCGATTAAATAATCCCAAAAGGCAGCTACACAGACTAGAATGAATGCCTTTTCTACAACCGCATGGTACATTCTAGAATGAGTTTCTGGTTAATGGTTGCATAGGGTTGGATTTCTAAGGCTTTGCGGAAGGCATGAATGGCAGGTTTATATTTACCTACGGCGGCATAACATAAGCCTAAACCATGCCACGCGCCAAAGTGAATGGGGTTAAGTTCTACTACTTTTTGACAGTCTTTTTGTGATTTTAAGTAACGAGATTGGGTATAATACAAAACAGCGCGGCGATTCCAAGCTTCGGCAAAATCAGGGTAGTTTTGAATGGTTTTAGTCAGAATTTGTTCTGCTTTGGTGAACTCTCCATTATCTAATAAAGCTTGAGCGCGCTTTAAGTATTCTAAGCCTAATTCCCCTTTTTGGTTTAACCACAAGTTCCAAAATTCTGCGGTGGCTTGTTCGCGAATGCCCTCATCTGGATCTTTGAGTTGGGCAAGGAGTTGCAGGGTTTGAATATCAAAGTCTTTCATAGATGTTAGGGGATAGGGATTGGGGGAAATACGGGCATAATTGGCCAGCTTTGTGGTAGGGGGTAACTCGTGAATTACCCCCTACAATATGGGTTAAATGTCCAAAACTATGACAACTTCAATAGGATGGTGATAATTGACAATTGATGGGCGTTAACCTACTAACAATTTGGACGGTTAATCTTAGCGGTTGATCAGGGATTTACTGGTCTTTTTTGTCGTCTTTGTTGAGGTCAGGAATGAAGTCGGGGCGATCTTTGTCTTCCCAGCCGGGGGGACGTTTGGAGTTATACCAGGCGAGGGAACCGAAGACGACGGCGGCAATGAAGCCGACGACGTAGACGGCGGTGAAGGAGAAGGGGAGGGCGTTGGCGGCGGCGAGGATGTCTAAGGGTGTTTCCATAATTGGCTTGTCAACTTTTGATGCTCATTAGTGGCGATCCTACCAGAATTTGGGGGGATCAGGGGAGGGGTAGAAAGGGGGTAAGGGCTTCTAGGATGGGCTGGGGGCAACTGGCGGCGGCATCGTGGCCGCAGTTGGGGAGGATTTGCAGTTGGGCGTTGGGAAGGGCTTGCTGGAGGGTTTTTCCTTGGGGTAGGGGGAACCAATGATCTTGATCTCCCCAGAGGAGGAGGGTGGGCTGGGTTATTTGGGGGAGTTTGGCTTGAATGTTGCGGATGGTGTTGGGTTTTTGTTGGACGAGGGACTCGATTTCTCGACAAGCTTGTTGGAGGGCTTGGCCGTATTGGGCGATCGCACCGGGAAATTCAATATAAGGGTAGGTAATCCAGTACACATCTTCGAGGGTGATTAAACTGGGATCGGTGACTAATTCCCGTCGGGAAAAACGGGTAATTTCCCGAATGAGGGGGGCGAGGGGTTTACTGAGACGGGCTTGATCAAACCATTGGATGAGGGAGAAGGGCAAGCGGGCGATCGCAGGCATCCACCAACTGGGCAGGGTATCCAAGAAAATCGGTACGTTGATCAACACCATTTTCTCGCATAACTGGGGATATTCTTCCACCAAGCCTAAGCTGATTAATGCTCCCAAGGATTGGGCGATGAGAATGACAGGTTGATCACATAAGGCCCTAATTACCCGTTGTAATTCGATAATTTCATGACCGATGGGTTCAATTTGTTGGGGTTTGTCGGAAAAGCCATTCCCTTTGAGATCCACGCAAATCACCCGGAAAGATTGGGCTAGAGGGTCAATCAGATGTCGCCAGCTATAACTCCAACTGCCGATTCCATGCACTAATAACAGGGGCTGCCCGGTGCCTTTTTCTCCGTAGGCGATTTTAACCTCTCGTCCGGTGGCATCGGGGATGATCAGGCTTTGTTGTCCTTGGGGAAAGGTGGTTTCCCACCAGTTGCTTGGCATAAGGGCGAGGAATGAGTAAAAATCAACAATTATTAATTATTAATTCTCAAGAGGACTCGGGGCTTTTCCGCGTCTACTAAAAACTTTGCCCGACGAAGATGGAACGCACCTCCCCATCCCGGCGAATAATGGCATTTTGACCGTTAGCATCGACTAGGGTCCAACCACTCTCCCCGATGGTTTCCCCGATGGTGATGCGTTGGGTGCTGCTACCAATGCGGAAGAGGGCGGCGGTGCGATCGCCAGATTCCAAAATTCCGACCAGTTTATGGGTATTCCCTAAAGCGGTTTGAGTGGGGCTAGGACTGGCTTGGGGGGCATCAGGAGAGGCTACATCTTCCGGTTCCGGCACGTTGGGCAATTCGGAACGACTGACACCAGCCCGCGCCGCAGGGGTTTCCGGAGCCGCAGCGACTGGAGAGGGAGAAGGGGCGGGGGATTGGGCGGCACGAGGAGAGGGTGCAGGGGGGGCGGGAGGACTGGGAGCCGCTTGAGGACTCGGACTGGGGCTAGGACTGGCTTGAGGGGCAGGGGAAGCGGCCGGAGAGGGTGGTAATAGGCTGCTAACGGAAGGATTGGGGGGGTAAATGGGGATATACACCCGTTCTACGACTTGGGGGGATTGACCGGGGATGGCGGGTAAACCACTGGCTACGGGGGAGGTGCTGCCTTCTGGGGGGGCGGATCTGGCTTTGGTTTCGATGACTTCAAGCGATCGCTGCATATAGCGCACAAACTGGGCATCTTCCCCAGAAATCGGCACCCAGACGTACTGAGAGCGAGAACGCACCCCCTGTAAAAAGGCTGGAGGCCATTCTAGCTTACCTTCGTTCACCAGCCACGCCACAACCCCGACAAAGGAAACACAGGCCACCCCGAATACAATCTTATCGGCGTGTTCAAGCCATGAGATATTTTTGAAGGTGGTCGCCCACTTTCCGCCTTTCCCCGTGGCTGTTGGGTCTGCTTTAGCCCCTTTGTGGCGCGTTTTGCCGCTCCCTTGACTGGACCGAGATTGGGTAGACTGGAGTTGGGTGGTCTGGCTGTTGGTCGTGGGATTTTCAGCTAAGGAGGACTGAGGGCTATTGGCGGCTGGTAAGGTTAAGGAGGGAACAACGACCGACTCCAAGGCAACATAATCTGATTTAACCGTCTTAGTGGGTAGTTTAGCCCCTCCATCTAGGAGACGATCCACATCATCAAAAAGGTCATCCATCAGAGCATCTGCATCCTGTTCAATCGACCACGGCTGAAGGGGAGCCGTTTCAGGAAAGGGTTGTCTTGGGCGATTGTTATAGCTCACATCCTCAGACATAAATCGTTTCCTCTGTAACACAAGCAACACTAAGAACAGTTACAGGATAGCCGAAGAACGGGCTATCCTGTGTACATTTTTTGCAAATCTATGAGTTTGGCTCTCTTGAATCGGGGGCATGAGGATTAATAACCATGAAACAGTATGACTGGCACGAAAAAATTTATGAAGGCTCTCTCTCTATCGTTTACCGAGGAGTCGATCGGGTAGCCAAACGTCCGGTCATTGGCAAAATTCTGAAAGCGGATTATCCCACCCCCGAACAGTTAAGTCGCTACCACCAAGAATATCAAATTACGCGATCGCTTAATCTGTCCGGAGTCGTCCAAGCCTACGCCCTAGAACGCTATCAAAACAGCTTAATGATTATTCTAGAAGACTTTGGAGGAGAATCCCTAGAACAGTTACTACAGCGTCGTTCCTTAAGCTTATCAGAGTTTTTGGCGATCGCCCTTCAAGTGACCCAAACCCTCGCCCAAATCCACGCCGCCCACATTATCCACAAAGACCTTAACCCATCCAACCTTATTTATAATAGCACAACCGGACAAGTTAAAATCATTGATTTTGGCCTATCCAGTGGGTTAACTTCTGAAGTCACTTCCCCCCAAATTTCCCCCTCATTTGTCGGCACATTAGCCTACATTTCCCCAGAACAAACTGGACGGATGAACTGTTTACTAGACTATCGCACCGACTTTTATTCCTTGGGGGTAACATTTTACGAATTACTTACCGGAGAACTCCCCTTTAAAACCCAAGATTCCTTAGAACTAATTCACTGTCATATTGCTAAACAACCCCCTCCACCTAATCATTGTCCTGAAGTTCTCGCTCAGTTAATTCTAAAGCTCCTTGAAAAAAATCCCGAATCCCGCTATCAAAGCGCAACGGGGATTTATGAAGACCTAAAATGTTGCTGGGAGCAGTTAAGAACCCAGCAAAAAATTAAACCCTTTCCTTTAGGAAGATTTGATTATTCTGACTTCTTTAAAATCTCACAAAAACTCTACGGAAGAAGCCAAGAAATTGATTTTTTACTGCACTACTTTGAGCGACATCTCCAAGGAGTGCAAACCTCCCTTAACTCAACTCCATCAGAAAAACCAGCCCTACCATTTTTATTAGTTTCCGGTGCCCCCGGTATTGGTAAATCCGCTTTAGTCAAAGAACTCTACAAACCCATTACCGAAAAACGCGGAGTTTTCTTATATGGTAAATTTGAACAATATAAACGAGACAGACCCTATAGTACCATTATTGATGCTTTTCAAAGCCTAATCAAAGCCATCTTGACCGAAAATGAGCAAATTATCACCCAATATCGCAAAAAAATCTTAGAACATATCGGGAAAAATAGCTCAATCCTTATAGAAATTATCCCCGAATTAGAACTAATTCTTGGGACTCAATCTCCTGCACCAATTTTGTCCCCTAATGAGTCTAAAAATCGCTTTAATTTAGTCCTACAAGATTTTATCTCTATCTTTGCCAAACCCGAACATCCTCTAGTCTTATGTCTCGATGATTTACAATGGGCAGACCTAGAAACTTTAGACCTCATTCGCCTATTAGTAACTCGTCCGCTTCCCCAAGCACTTTTTATCATAGGGACTTATCGAGATAACGAAATTTCCCCCCTGCATCCCCTCAGCCTAATGCGTGAGGAAATTGACCATTTAGGCTACTCTCTCCCTGAGATTACCCTACAACCGTTAGATTTTCTCTCCATTGGTCAATTAGTCGCAGATACTCTAAATCTATCCATCTTCGAGGTGATGCCATTAGCCGAACTTTTAGGACAAAAAACCAATGGTAATCCCTTCTTTTTAGTGCAATTTCTCAAAACTTTATATGATCAAAAATACATCGTTTTTGATCATAAAGCCCGATGTTGGATTTGGGATTTAGTCCAATTACAATCCTTGCAAATTACCGATAATGTCGTTGAACTTCTCGCCACTCGCATTCAACAACTCCATCCCATAACCCAAGAATTCTTACAGCAGGCAGCCTGTATTGGGAACTGCTTTGAAGCCGATCTTTTAGCCGTTTTAAGCAAACAATCAGCCCTTAATATTCAAAATGCCCTACAAGAAGCCTTAGAAATGGGGTTAATCTTTCCCGTTGGCGAGCAATCTTATTATACCATGAGAATCGGCAATCAACAGGATTTAGAACTATCCAGTTATACCCTCTTAGGTTGCCAGTATAAATTTATTCATGATTATATCCAACAAGCCGCTTATTCCTTAGTTCCAGAAGAGCAAAAACCGATCATTCACCAAAAAATTGGCGAATATTTATTACACAATACACCGGAAGTTGAACGGGACGACAAATTGTTTGATATAGTCAATCAACTAAATCTAGGATTATGTCAATTGCCGTCAGATACTGTGGCAGAAGAGAAAAAAATAGAACTAGCTCAGTTGAACTGGGAAGCGGGGATAAAAGCCAAACAATCAACCGCCTATGCTATAGCTTTTGAATATCTTCAGACGGGCGTAAGCTTGTTACCTGAAAACAGTTGGCAAAACCATTATGATTTTACCTTACAACTGTTTATCTCTACCGCAGAAGTAGCTTATTTAAGCAGTCATTCTACGGAGCTTGACCAATTAATCAATAAAATTTTACCTCACACAGCAACCCTTTTAGATCAAGTTAAAGTTCATGAAATTAAAATTCAAAGTTTAATTGCTCAGGGAAATCTATCAGTCGCCCTTAATATTGGCTTAAAAACCTTGAGCTTGCTGGGGCTTAATTTACCCCCTAGACCGAGCAAAAATCTAGTTCAGGAAAAGATTAAGCAAACTCAGCAAAACTTAATCAACATTTCGGTTAAAAATATCTTAGAATTACCCCCAATGGTCAACTTAGAAGTTGAAGCCATGATGGGACTTTTAGCCAATATTTGTGCCGCATCTTATTTACATCGTCCCAGTTTATTCCCCTTCACGGTTTGTACGATGGTTGATCTCAGCTTACAATATGGCAACAGCATGATCTCTCCTTTCGCTTATGCCGCTTATGGTTTAATTTTATGCGGAATTCTAGGTGATATTGACGCAGGATATGAACTAGCAGATGTTGCTTTAGACTTGGCTCATAAAATCAAAGCAGATTCAGTTTTAGCTCGCACTATGTTTGCTGTTAATAATGAAATTAAAAGCTGGAAACTGCATTTTCGGGAGGTATTAAACCCCCTCAAACATTGTTACCAGATTGGGGTAGAAAACGGTGATTTAGAGTTTGCAGGCTATGCCGCAATGTATTACTGTAGTTATCTATACTGGGTTGGAACCCCATTAAGTAAAATGAAAACGGTTTTAATGGAATACATTAAAGCCTTGCAAAAAATCCAACAACCGACGGGAGTTCATTATCTAGAAATTTTACTCCAGCTAGTATATAAATTAACGGATCAATCTGCTGATCCTACCCATTTATTAGGGAAAGTTTATACTCCCTCTAAATTCAGTTGGCTAAACGGGGCTAAAATTCGCACTGTCCTTTTATTCTTCTATCTCCATCAAGTTTATCTCGCCTATATCTTCGGGGATTATGACTTAGCCTTAGAACAATTAAAATTTGCTCAAGAATACAGTGATGCTCTTCCCGGATGTCCTCAAGTTGCCATTGTTGATTTTTATAGTGCTTTAGTTTTATTAGAACAGTATCATAAAATCACAGATTCTGAACAAGAGAGTCTGTTACAGCAAGTCTATCAACACCAAGCAAGCCTGAAAAAATATGTAGATTTTGCACCGATGAATCACTGGCATAAATACCAATTAATTGAGGGAAAAATTCACTGTATAAAGGGGGAGTATTTCCAAGCTATTCGTTGCTATGAAGAAGCCATTCAGGAGGCTAAAAATAATCGCTTTATTCAGGATGAGGCAATGGCTTATGAATTAATAACCCAATGTTATAAAGCCCAAAATAACACGATTGTAGCTCGGGCTTATATTCATGAAGCACACTATCATTATCGCTCTTGGGGAGCAGTTGCCAAGGTTAAGCAGATTGAGCAGAAATATAATGAATTATTGATCGGACTGAAGCACCCTAGCAACAATCTGAGTTCTAGTCAGGAGAATAATGAGGATTCTACCCTAGATATTAACAGTGTCCTCAAGGCTTCTCAAGCCTTGGGCAGTGAGATTATTTTTGAACAACTGCTCACCAAGATGATGAAAATTGTCATTGAAAATGCCGGAGCAGATCGAGGGGTTTTATTGTTAGGGTATAATGACCAACCTTGGCAAGTGGTAGCGGCGGAAACCATTGGCAAGGAAGTTTCAGATTTTTTGCAATCTCCTCTAGAAAGTTTACCCTCTAATGCCCTGCCTAAGTCGATGATCTATTATGTCATGCGAACTCAAGAAAATTTAGTTTTAGCGGATGTAATGGAGGGCAAATTTAGCCAAGACCCCTATATTATACAATATCAACCCCAATCGGTTTTATGTATGCCGTTATTGAACCAAGGTCAGTTAATTGGAATTCTCTATCTAGAGAATAAGTTAATTGCTGGGGCATTTACGGAATATCGCCTCAAGATTTTAAGAATTTTAGCCGCTCAAGCGGCGATTGCTTTAGAAAAGTCTCTATTATACCAAGATTTAGAGCAGGCGAAACAACAGGTTGAGGACTACTCAAAAACCTTAGAACAAAAGGTCAAAGAAAGGACAAAAGCACTCCAGATTAGTGAGTCTCGTTATCGGGCTATTGTGGAGGATCAAACGGATTTGATTTGCCGCTTTAAGAAGGATGGAACATTACTGTTTGTCAATGATGCTTATTGTCGTTATTTTGGCGTAGAACGATCCCAAATTTTATCGCAGTCTTTTGTGCCGATTATTCATCCAGAGGATCGGGAAAAGGTGCAAGATATTATTGAGGCTTTGAGTTCAGAAAATCCGGTGATTAGTGTGGAACAGCGCACGTTAAGTCCAGAGCATCCTGATGATCCTGAGACAGTACGTTGGCAACAGTGGATTAATCGGGTGATTATTAATGAACAGGGGGAAGTGGTGGAATATCAGGGGGTAGGACGAGATGTTACCCTGCAAAAAAAGGCGGCTTTTGAATTAGAAAAAGCCAAAGAAGTGGCTGATGCAGCTAATCGCGCTAAAAGTGAGTTTTTAGCGAATATGAGTCATGAGTTACGAACTCCTTTAAATGCGATTTTAGGCTTTAGTCAACTGTTACAACGGGAAACTGAAGGTTTAGATCATCCCAAGGTGCATGAATATATCCAGATTGTTAATCGCAGTGGGGAACATTTGCGGGATTTAATTAATGATATTCTGGATATGTCGAAGATTGAGGCGGGTCGTTTGACGTTGAATCAGACGGATTGTGATTTGTCTGGTTTATTGCGAATGTTAGAGGATTTATTTCAATTAAAGGCGCAACAAAAGGGGTTAGCGTTATGTATGGATTGTGATCCCGCTATTCCCCCGTTGATTGTGGTAGATCAACGAAAATTACGTCAAGTTTTAATTAATTTATTGGGGAATGGGATTAAGTTCACGGTAGAGGGAGAAGTTCGTTTAGGGGTAATGTTAGAGGGTGCAAGTTCTGCGGACAATTTGCGGTTACGCTTTGAAGTGAGGGATACAGGGGTAGGGATTGGGGAGGAAGATTTACCGATGCTATTTGAACCGTTTGTACAGACGGAGGTGGGGAGACAGTCGAATAGCGGCACGGGATTAGGTTTGGCGATTAGTCAGCAGTTTGTGGAGTTAATGGGGGGGAAAATTACGGTACAAAGTCGGGTCGGTGAGGGGACGGTGTTTGAGTTTACAATTCCTGTGCTGCTTGCGGAGGGTTCTCTTCCGGTTGTTTCTCCTGTGGGTCAGCGTATTATCGGTTTAGAACCGGATCAACCGAATTATCGTATTCTGGTAGTGGATGATCGTTGGTCAAATCGCCATCTTTTAGTACAATTGCTCGAACCGTTTTTTGAGGTTCAGGAGGCCAAAAATGGGGAGGAGGCGATCGCACTTTTTCAGAGTTGGCATCCCCATCTGATTTGGATGGATGTTCAAATGCCGGGGATGAATGGCTACGAAACCACCCGTTACATTAAATCCACCCCAGAAGGTCAAAATACACCGATTATTGCTCTGACAGCTAGTATCTTTGATGAGGAACAAGCGGTTATTGTCTCCGTGGGATGTGATGACTGGGTGCGTAAACCCTTTGCCAGTCGGGTGATTTTTGAGAAAATTCAGCAATATCTGGGGGTGCGTTATCGTTATGGGGAGGAAGTCCTCAATCCTGCGGTGACTATGCTGAAGGAAGTCCCTCTGACGCGGCAAGACTTGGCCGCACTGCCTCTGCCATTGCAGCAAAAACTCCACGAGGCAGCTTTAACGCTTAAGTATCATGTGATGATTGAGGCGATCGCACAAGTCCCCCCAGAATCAACTAAACTCAGGGATGCTCTCCGCCAATTAGCTGATAATTTCCGATATGACACTATAATTGACTTGACTGAGCCTTGCTTAGAATCCTAGCTCCCCCAGAAAAAATCGTCTCCCACTCACTAGATTGCCCCAAGTTACGTCATTTATCACTCACTCTATTTTATCACTCACTCTATTTTTTTTCAAAAATTGTTGGCAAAATTCACTCAAAAAAGTAGAGAAAAAATTCAGGATAAAATTTTTCGTTTCTTGTTTCTTCAGATAGTAAAGGTCGTCTTTTTCCTGAGTCTATCAAAGGGATTTGCTAAATTTAAATGTGTCACTTGTCTCCTAACATCTTTAACTTATTTGCTCTCTTCTTTTGTTTAACCATCATTAAAAATGACGATTAAAAATGACGATTGAGACGACCGAATCTCGAAAAGCGAATATTTTAATTGTTGATGATACTCCAGATAACTTACGATTTCTCGCCCAAACTTTAGAGATCAGAGGCTATGAAGTACAATGCGCTCTGTCAGGGGCGTTAGCTCTGCGTGCTGCTAAACTGGAACCCCCAGATTTAATTTTGTTAGATATTAAAATGCCGGGGATGGATGGGTATGAGGTTTGTCAACAATTTAAACGTTTAAAAGAAACCCAAGAAATTCCCGTCATTTTTATTAGTGCGTTAGATGAAGTTTTGGATAAAGTAAAGGCGTTTCAAGTCGGGGGTGTGGATTATATTACAAAGCCTTTTCAAGAGGAAGAAGTCCTAGTGAGAATTGAAAACCACTTGATGTTACAAGCGGCAAAACAGGAAATTTCTCAACTCAATTTAGAATTAGAAAAGCGGGTTCAAGAGCGAACAGCAGAACTAGCTCAGGAAATTAAACAACACCAACAAACTCAACAACAATTGCTCCATATTGCTTTGCATGATGAGTTAACAGGGCTACCTAATCGGAGTTTATTAATTGAACGCTTAAAAGAGTCTTTAAAAGCCTATAAAGCTAATCCTAGCCAACGTTTTGCGGTTTTATTTTTGGATTGCGATCGCTTCAAGGTAGTCAATGACTCTCTCGGACACAGTGTAGGCGATCGCCTACTCTGTGCCATTGCCTCCCGTCTGCGCTGTTGTCTGCGTTTGGGGGATACCCTAGCTCGTTTGGGAGGAGATGAGTTTACCATTTTGTTAGAAAATATTGAACAACTCGAAGATGTATTACTGATTGTCCGTTCCATTCAATCAGAATTGCAATATCCCTTTAAGCTGGAACATCAAGACATTTTTATTGATATGAGCATTGGGATTGCAATGGTCAATGAAGACTATCAACAGGCCGAACATTTATTACGAGATGCTGATGCGGCTATGTATCAAGCTAAACGAGCAGGGAAATCTTGTTATCAAGTATTTCAGCCGGAAATGTATCGCAATGCACTGATTCGGTTTCAAGCAGAACGAGACTTACGGCACGCCATTGAACGGCAAGAGTTTCGGGTGTATTATCAACCCCTAATTTCTCTGATGACAGGTCAATTAACAGGTTTTGAAGCCTTGGTGCGTTGGCATCATCCTGAACGGGGGCTAGTGTCTCCGGGGGAATTTATCGACATTGCAGAAGAAACCGGATTTATTGTCCCTATTGGTTTCTGGGTTTTACGAGAAGCGTGCGCCCAGTTCCAAACTTGGCAAGATACGATTGCTATTCCTTCTAATTTAACCCTCAGCGTCAATCTTTCAGTGAAACAATTTGCGCAACCGAATTTATTAGATTGGATTGATAGTATTTTAAAACAAACTAATATTAAATCTCAACAATTGAAGTTAGAAATAACAGAAAGTGTTATACTAGAAAATACAGCCTCAGTTCAAGGCATTTTTAATCAACTACATCAACGAAAAATTTTATTAGCGATTGATGATTTTGGCACGGGTTACTCCTCCCTGAGTTATCTCCACCGTTTCCCAATGGATACGTTAAAAATTGACCGTTCTTTTGTTGATTTTATGACCCAAAGTCCGGTAAATTTAGGCATTGTTAAAACCATTATCAATCTTGCTCATCAACTGGGAATGAGTGTCGTGGCAGAAGGCATTGAGACAGAACACCAAGCCCGCACTTTACAAGAGATGGGTTGTGAGGAAGGGCAGGGGTTTTTATTTTCTAAACCCCTGCCTGTGGAAGCGGCAACGGAATTGCTCCAACAATTTCCTGTCTTGTTGGTTTCTAGAGATTAGCAAAAAGGACGCAACATCTTGCGTCCTTTCCGTTGTATGATGGGCCAATCCCTACAACTGTTTCACTTCAGACACTAACTGAGTCACCACATCTTTGGCACTGCCAAACAACATCATGGTTTTGTCCTCATAAAATAACTCGTTGTCTACCCCAGCAAAACCCGCCCGCATACTGCGCTTAATGACAATGGTATGCTTGGCGTGATCTACCTCCAAGATGGGCATTCCGTAAATGGGACTACTGCGGTCATGACGGGCGGCTGGATTGACTACATCATTGGCCCCAATGACTAAAGCGACATCGGTTTGATCAAATTGGGGGTTGATGTCGTCCATGTCGTAGAGTTGGGGATAAGGCACATTGGCCTCTGCCAGTAAAACGTTCATGTGGCCGGGCATCCGACCCGCGACGGGGTGAATCGCATATTTCACTTCTACCCCTAAACCTTCCAATTGGTCGGCTAATTCCCGGACGGCGTGTTGCGCTTGAGCAACGGCCATACCATACCCGGGTACAATGACCACAGAACGGGCATAGCCCAACATCATGGCCCCTTCTTCGGGATCAATGCTATGGACGGTCTTCTGGATGCCATCTCCTCCGGCGCTGCTCACTTCCCCTGAATCTGAACCAAATCCGGCAAATAGGACATTGGCCAAAGAACGGTTCATGGCTTTACACATGATATTGGTCAGGATTAGCCCGGAAGCTCCCACTAGGGCCCCGGCAATGATCAACATATTGTTATTGACCACAAATCCAGCCGCGGCCGCGGCCAGTCCAGAGTAGGAGTTTAAGAGGGAAATGACTACGGGCATATCCCCCCCACCAATGGGGATGACAAATAACACCCCGAGGATGAGGGAAATGGCAATTAGACCGTAGAAAATGGGCAGGGTATGGGGGGCAAAGAGGAAGTAGGCACTGCCCCCTAAAAAGGCGGCGAGGATGAGGAAGTTCACCACCTGCTGGAGGGGGAAGAGGACGGGCGCCCCGGGCATGATGCCCTGAAGTTTGGCGAAGGCGATAAAACTCCCGGTGAGGGTGACTCCACCAATGAGTACGCCGAGGATAATGGTGACGAGGGAGGTGGTGGAGAGGGGGGCGTTGCTGCTGAGGAGTCGCCAAAATTCGGCGATCGCAACTAGGGCCGAAGCCCCCCCGCCTAAACCGTTGAAAATCCCCACCATTTGGGGCATGGCGGTCATTTCCACTTTCGAGGCAGCAACGGCCCCAATCACGGAGCCAATCACAATCCCAATCAAAATGATCTGATAGTTCAAGACTTGCTGTTCTAGCAAGGTGGCGACAACGGCTAAGAACATCCCAATGGCGGCTAGTTGATTGCCTTGGCGCGCTGTGGCCGGGGAGCCTAAGCGTTTTAAACCCAAAATAAACAGGGACGCGGCCACCAGATAACTCAATTGAATCCCAGTGGGCAAAAATTCGCTCAGATTCATGCTTTAGCCTCCTTTTTCTTAAACATGAGCAACATCCGGTCTGTCACCAGAAAACCGCCGACGACGTTAATGGTGGCGAGAATGACGGCGATAAAGCCCAAAATGACGGTTAAGTTCCAATCCTTGGCCCCAGAGACTAAAATCGCCCCTAATACGGCAATACCGGAGATGGCATTAGCTCCAGACATCAGGGGGGTGTGTAGGGTGGGGGGGACTTTGTTAATCACCTCAAAGCCCACAAAGGAGGCCAAGACAAAAACAAACAAACAAGTAATTAAGGTTGCTGTGGTCATAGTTTTGACGAAATTAACAGATCAAGCTTTAAACGGCGACACTTTCAAGACCCAGGGCGGCTTTCACTCGTTCATTGCGCAGTTCCCCGCCGTGGGTGACACAGGTTTCATCTACAATGTCATCGCTAAAATCAAGGTTTAGGCTGCCGTCCTCTTGGATGAGGTATTGCAGCAGAGTGGCGATGTTTTTGGAGTACATTTCGCTGGCATGGACGGGCATGGAGGAGGGCAAGTTCACCGGTCCCATCACGGTCACGCCTTGATACTGGATATTTTTCCCCGCTTCACTGACGGCACAATTGCCCCCTTGTTCGGCGGCCATGTCTACAATCACGGTGCCAGGTTTCATGGCGGCTACCATGTCCTCGGTGACTAAGAGGGGGGCTTTTTTCCCCGGAACTTGGGCGGTGGTAATCACCACATCGGCACTGGCGACGTGCTGGGCAATGACGGCCTGGGTGCGTTGTTTGGATTCTTCCGAGATTTCTTTAGCGTAGCCTCCTTTGGCGGTGGTTTCTTCTTCAAGTTCCACCTCCACGAATTTGGCCCCTAAGCTTTGGACTTCTTCCTTGACGGCGGGACGAATATCAAAGGCTTCGACTACGGCACCTAAACGCCGGGCTGTAGCGATCGCCTGAAGTCCCGCTACCCCAGCCCCAATGACAAACACCTTGGCCGGGCGGATGGTTCCGGCGGCGGTGGTCAACATGGGGAAGAATTTGGGTAAGGTGGCGGCTGCAATCAGGACGGCTTTATACCCGGCTACCCCCGCTTGGGAGGAGAGCGCATCCATACTCTGAGCGCGACTGGTGCGGGGAATCAGTTCCATACTAAAGGTGGTGATTTTGCCCTCGGCTAGCTTTTGGGCGGTTTCTGGTTGTCCCAAGGGGTTGAGGAAACTAATCAGGGCGGCTCCTTCGTGGAGTTGCTCTAGTTCGTCATCCTTGGGGGGGGCGACTTTGACGATTAGATCAGCTTCTCGCCACAGTTGCCCTTTATCGCCTATGATTTGCGCTCCGGCTTGGCTATAGTCTTCATCGCTAAAAAAAGAGCCTGTTCCTGCTCCGGTTTCTACACAAATTTCCCAGCCTTTTTTGGTCAGCCGGGATACCATATCAGGGATTAGGGCAACTCGGCGTTCTCCTCCTTCTAAATCTTCTCGGGCGATCGCAATTCTCATGTAAACCTCCTTTCAATACTCCTGCTCAACCTTGGAATGGTTAACGGCGGGAGGAACTATCCTAATGCAGTGAATCGCAAGACTTCTGAGGGTGTTCTCATCGGCTTTAGCACAGACACAACAATGCACTTCTACTCTGAATCCTAGTGGTGATTTCTAGAGGAGAAGCCTGATCTTTAGCTTGTTTTATGGATTGTGAGACAAAAAGCAAAGTTTGATGAAGCGTGAGAAGGGATGGCTTGGGGGACTTTCTGTTATGGGAAGCGATCGCGTATGGGAAGCCATCTTCAGTTGAAGGGATGGCTTCGGGGGGCTTTTCTGATACATCCCCCAGACTAACGTTTCCCCCTCGCCATGACAGGACTCATCCTGAGTCATTGAGGGACTTTTTCCTGACTCCCAACTCCCGAAGTTATTCAGCAGACCCTACTTAGGACTATTAATCGGTAGATAAATCACAAACTCCGTTGTTTCTCCCGGTTCGGAATAACAGAAGATTTGCCCTTGATGTTTTTCGACAATGGTTTGATAACTCATAGCGAGGCCTAATCCTGTCCCTTCACCAATGGGCTTAGTCGTAAAGAATGGATCAAAGATTTGGGAGACAATTTCTGGAGGAATCCCAATCCCATTATCTTTAATTCGAATACAAATTTGAGGAGTTTCTGGATCTTGTTTATCCTCAAGGCTCGTTTCTAAAACAATAGTTGGCACAAAAGTATTTGACTGAGTTAGTTTTTCTTCTAAGGCATCAATGGAATTATCCAGTAAATTCAAAAAAACCTGATTCAGCAAGCCGGGATAACACTCAATTTCAGGTGTATTTCCATATTTCTTTTCTACTTTAATGGGGATTTTTTGATTATTAATCCGACTTTTCAGCATCATCAAGGTACTGTCTAATCCTTCATGAATATCTACATCCTTGCGTTCAGCTTCATCTAAACGGGAAAAGTTACGCAAGGATAAGATAATATTGCGAATTCGTTCTACGCCCGATTGCATAGACTGGAGGAGTTTCGGAAAATCTTCCTCAATAAATTCATAGTCAATGGCTTCGTAACAGGCTTGAATTTCTGGGGAGGGATTCTGGCAGTATTTCCGGTAGTGGTCAATCAGTTCAAATAAGTCCTCGGCATATTCAGCGCTGTGGGTGATATTCCCGGCAATAAAAGCCGTGGGGTTATTAATTTCATGGGCAATGCCTGCGACTAATTGCCCAAGACTGGACATTTTTTCAGTTTGAATCAGTTGGGTTTGGGTATATTGGAGATCCCGGAGTGCCTCGCTGAGTTGTTCAGTTTGGGCTTTCAGTTGGGTTTCGGATTGGCGTAGGGCTTCTTCAGTGCGCGATCGCTCTTCTAACTCATTTTGCAGTTGATTAAACAGTGCCGCTTGACGAATGGCGATCGCCAACTGTACCGCCAGAGGTTTCAAAAGTTCAGTTTCCCAATGTTGCCATTGTCGAGGAACTCGACAATGATGGAGAATGAGTAACCCCCACAACTTGTCCCCATGAGCAACAGGTAGCACTAAATTGGCTTTGACTTGTAAGCTTTCCAACAGTGCTTGATGGCATGGATCTAACTTTTCAGCCGCCACATTGGGAATGGCACGTACACGACCCTGTTGATAATCTGGAACATAAGAGGATAGGAAACAATCATCTTGAATATTCATCCCTAAGACCGATTTCCACCCACGTCCGACAGACTCAACGACGACATCCCCACTCCAATCTTCATTAAAACGGTATAGCAACACCCGATCCGTATCTAAAACTTGACGGATTTCCTCAACGGCCGTTTGTAAGACCTCTTCAACATCCAACGACTCCCGAATCCGATGAGCCATTTCACTGACTAATTTTTGTTGGGTGGCCAGAGCAATTAATTCCCGTTGAATCGATTTTTGATGGGTAATATCTTGAGTGGTGGTCATCCCTCCGGAAATCTCCCCGTTTTCATCCCGGACTGGAACAATATGGATCAGAAAATCGTGGTCTTCGTAGCGATACTCCACGACGGTAGATTCCCCCGTTAACGCCCGTTGATAAGCTCCCATAAAGGTCTTACTCACCACCGGAGGAAAGGCTTCCTGTAAGGTTTTTCCTTCGATTTTATCTTTGGAAAGTCCGACGGTTTCCAATCCTTTCCCTTCGGCCAAAATATAACGACAGTTCTGGTCAAAGAGCATCACACAACCGTTTGGGATATTTTGGGCGAGAACATGATAGAGTTCGTCTTTTTTCCGGAGTTCGGCTTGGGCTTGTTTGCGATCGCGAATATCCCGGGTAAAAGCGCAATTATAGGCCTTACCATTGAGTTCAATATAATTAACCGTAATTTCAACCGGAATGTTCTCCCCATTCCGCGCTTGATTAATCGCCTCAAAGGTGAAAGATCCCTCAATTTCAATCATTCGCCAATGATTCACCCAGTCTTCCTGTGAAAAACCCGGCGCTATATCGGGAATCGTCTTTCTACACAGTTCTTCTGTCGAGTAACCCAACAAATCACAGGCTGCTTGGTTAGCATAGATAATCATGCCCTCTGGATTAATGAAAAATATAGCATCACCTGCTCGTTCCACCGAAAACTGCATCAAGTGACTCAGTTCAGCATTAATCATGGCATCTGGGGGGGTAATCATCTGATAGGTACTCATCAGATGAGTCACTTCCCCCGCCTCATCACAGAGCGGAACAAAGCGAATACCTTGCCATTGAGCCGCTTGGGGTTGATCAAATATTGGTAAAGTTAAATACTGCTCCGTGCGTGTGGTGATGGCAATATGCAGCGCATTCCACAGGATTTGTTGATTCCGAATGGGAAAAGACTGTCCGAGCAAATCCTGTTTTGAGCGACCCATCATTTGAGCAAAGGGTTCGTTACACTCAATGATAATTAGTTCAGTCGCTTGAACGGAGCAAATCACTACCCCTTGATCAGTCAACGGCAATAAGTGATGACAAATCCATTGCAGTTGAAGATGAGATAGGGGGTGAACAGTAGAAGACGTTCCAACCAAGTTTGAAGAGTCCATTGTAAGTTGAAAGTGAAGTGTCATAGGAGAGTGTGAAGAAAGGCTGAGATCAGGTTATCACTGGGTTCAGGGACAATTTTCTAAGATAATTTTTAAGTAAAAATACTGAGCTAGATCCTCGAATCCATATCCGCGCTGAGGCCATTCTAGCAATAATATTAAGAAAATATAAAAGATCCTGAAAAAAATATGACGGCTTGTTATTCTGTGTGGGAAATCGATAGTTTATAACTGATAATTGATATTTATTCCCTAGTAATCAGTCATCAGTAATCTATTCCCTGACCTTGACAAGAGGAGAAAAGGCTTAACTGGTCAGGATTGCCTATTCCCCATGCCCTAAATCCATTTCCTCATCAGGAGACAAGGCCGCACCAAAACGGGGCTGGGGGGGAATGGCCGCTACAATGGCATCAATGACCTTGTTCACCGGAATGACCTCTAAGCCCAAATCATCAGCAAAGGCCTGTCCTTTGGGGACAATCGCCCGTTTAAAGCCTAATTTAGCCGCTTCCTTTAACCGTAACTCCATTTGAGAGACAAGGCGCACCTGTCCCCCTAATCCCACTTCGCCGATTAATACTGTGCGAGGGTCCACAATGCGATCGCGAAAACTAGCCACCACAGCCACCGCAATCCCCAAATCGGCTGCCGGTTCCGCCACCCCTAAACCCCCGGCCGAAGCCACATAAGCATCTAATTTAGATAAAGGCACCCCTAACCGTTTCTCCAGCACCGCTAAAATTTGCTGTAAACGGCTATAGTCCACCCCCGTAGTCGCCCGACGAGGGGAAGCATAACTCGTGGGACTCACCAGCGCCTGCAACTCCACCACAATAGGGCGAGTCCCTTCACAGGCCACCACCGTAGCCGTACCCGGAGACGATTCTTCCCGGTTGCCGAGGAACAATTCTGAGGGATTATCCACCTCCCGTAACCCATTTTCCACCATCTCGAAAATACCGATTTCATGGGTCGCCCCGAAGCGATTTTTCACCGAACGCAGAAGACGATGGGAGGCATAGCGATCGCCCTCAAAATACAGTACCGTATCCACTAAATGCTCCAACACCCTAGGTCCGGCGATCGCCCCCTCCTTCGTCACATGACCTACAATTAACAGCGTAATATTTTCCCGTTTCGCCACCTGCATCAACGCTGACGTACATTCTCGCACCTGAGCCACAGAACCCGGCGCCGACGTTAAAGACGAAAAGTAAAGAGTTTGAATACTATCAATCACCGCCACCTGGGGCCGCAAAGACTCCAACTCCCGTAAAATCTCCTCCAAATCCGTCTCCGGCAACACATAGAGATGATCATTCACCACCTTAGCCATCGTCCCCTTGCCGTTTTGTTGTTCCTCCTCCGTCAACTCATCCAAACCCACCCACAAACGGCCAGCGCGCAACTTCACCTGTTGCCCCGACTCCTCCGCACTCACATACAAAATGCGGTGATCTTTCGCCAACTGGTGCGCCGTTTGCAACAAAAGCGTAGACTTGCCAATCCCCGGATCCCCCCCAATCAAAATCAACGCCCCCGGCACAATCCCCCCCCCCAACACCCGGTCAAACTCCCCATACCCCGACGGGAAACGGCTCTGCTCCCCCTGGGAAATATCCGAAAAGCGCATAGAAGAACGGGGTTGGGTGGAAGCCTTGGGGGAACTGTTGTTATTATTGCGTTTTTGGGACTGCCACCCCACCCGAGCATTCACCAGAGAATCACTGGCGACAATCTGCTCCTCTAGGGAACCATAGGTGCCACAGTTCGGGCATTTACCAAACCATTGGGGCGTTTCGGCTCCACACTCGTTACATAAATAGCTCGTTCGCGATTTGGGCATGGCGATCGCCGTTGACAATTTCTCTCAATTTAACCCGATGGCGAAAAAATAAACAATCCGCGCCGGAATGAAATAAATCTTAACAATAAATACAAATCTTAAAAACTCCTAAATTTAGTCCCAAAAAGGCTAGGGAGGGCTTGAGATTAAACCTGAACAGGATATCCTAATTATAAGTAATCGCCATTTCATTGCACGATAGCTAAATTGGCGATCGCGTAATTGTTAATGAGTAGTCCCCCCGTAGAGAAGGAGAGTTGAGTTCCTTGGAAACTCATAAGGAAAAGATCCTCGTTGTCGATGATGAAGCCAGTATCCGCCGCATCCTAGAAACCCGTCTTTCTATGATTGGGTACGATGTTGTCACCGCCGCCGATGGAGAAGAAGCCATAGAAACATTCCGCACCACCCAGCCCGACTTGGTGGTACTAGATGTCATGATGCCCAAACTAGACGGTTATGGCGTTTGCCAAGAACTGCGCAAAGAATCAGACATCCCCATTATTATGCTCACCGCCCTCGGTGATGTCGCCGACCGCATTACCGGATTAGAACTCGGAGCCGACGACTATGTAGTGAAACCCTTTTCACCCAAAGAACTCGAAGCTAGAATTCGCTCCGTTTTGCGCCGAGTCGATAAAAACGGAGCATCAGGAATCCCCAGTTCCGGCGTGATTCAAGTTGGTTCCATAAAAATTGACACCAACAAGCGGCAAGTTTATAAAGGAGACGAACGCATCCGCCTCACCGGAATGGAATTTAGTCTCTTGGAACTCCTAGTCAGTCGTTCAGGAGAAGCCTTTTCCCGCTCAGAAATCCTACAAGAAGTTTGGGGCTATACCCCCGAACGCCATGTAGACACCCGCGTTGTCGATGTCCATATTTCCCGCCTGCGTGCCAAACTAGAAGACGACCCCAGCAATCCCGAGTTAATCCTCACCGCACGGGGTACAGGCTACCTGTTTCAACGCATCTTAGAACCCGGTGAAGAATAATTTCGAGTGAGTCCTATACTAATTCTCCCCTGCCACCACCCCTTGATTGAGTGGTTGGGGAATTCCTGAATCTCTCACTGAACCCAAAACGCCCTATGGCACAATCTGACCCCAATCGTGTCCTCCGTTTACTCCCCCTCATTACAGGGGGACTCGGAGCCATCCTATTATTATTTAACCGTTTTTCCACCTCAGAAATTACAGCCACCCAATCCCGTTCCGATGCCTTGGGAGTCATTTTAAGCGCCCTACTGATTCTTGTAGGGTTAATCTGGCAACAAATTCAACCCAAACCCCCCGAAACAGTCACACTGATTGGAGAAGAACAGTTTGAGCTAGCCGAAGACCTACCCGACGAAGTGAAAATAGAACTCGCTTGGGCTTCTCACCTCCTCTTAACCAATACCGTCACCCGTAGCGTTGTTCTCTACTACCAACAGCGCACCCTCCTCAGACGCGGCATCCTCCCCCCCAAACCCGAGGTAACAGCCGGAGGTATTATCCGGCGAGTATTAGAACAACAAAAACCCGTCTATCTCGTAGAGTTAAAGGTTTATCCCGGTCGCATTGAGTTTGATTATCTACCCGAGAACACACAAGGAGTTATTTGTCAACCCCTTGGCAAAAACGGCGTTCTCATCTTAGGTGCCAATGCCCCCCGTAGCTACACCAAACAGGATGAAGTGTGGATTGAAGGGATTGCCGACAAACTTACAGAAACCTTAGAACGTTACTTTTCATAATCAAACTTAAATTCTGTTGTCTTGCCTCCACATTCTAGTTTCCCATAATACAATCTCGGTTTTGGCAGAGGATCTGACAGGTTTTTCCCGTGACAGATAATAGATTTGAATTGAATTTTATTGGGTTCATCATCCCCATTATCCTCCCCATTGGGGTCAGGGGAAAATACACCCACGATATAAGCATCAACTTTATCTTTTATCTCCTCATTGGGAATCCCAGATATAAAAACAGCATCCTCTGTTAAACTCGTGGAATAAGTGTATTTCTTCGTCCGCACTGGAATCTCTCTTAGTGGATTCGGCTTTTCACTAAAAGACTGGTACATTTGAAAATAACCTTCTTGTTGACTCTGAACTGATGAAAGGTATGTTGATGCGAAAAAGCTTTCGCGTTTTAAGTAGTCGCTAGCCTGGATTTGTGCGAATGGAATCAGCACTAAAAGAATAAGAAAATAGCTAAACAAAACAACAATTGTGTCACAAAAGTGATATTTTTGTGATGCTTTCTGGGTTGACTTTTTATCCACAAAACTATCAAATAAGGTACGACTTACTTTAACCGATGGGATATAAAAAACGAGCATCCAGAACAGTATTATAAGAAACACAAACTTATTGTCATAAACTAGCATATCTCCTTGTACAGTGAATAAGCCGGAGAAGCTTGAGATAATATAACCCACAAAAACAAACCAACTTATAACAATGAGAAGTGCGATACAATTCATTGATTTTGCTCCAGAGATTTAATTAAGTAGGTTCAATCGGACACCTGTTCCATAAAGCGAACCATTTCCTGACCATTTTTGAGACAAACTTTAACCAGTTTATCGGCATCTCTCCGTCCGGTTTCGGTGTCTCGAATAATTTGAAGTTTCTCAGCAGACCTTAAGTAAATTCAATTAGACACCTGTTCCATGACAATCCCCTCGAATGTGTTAAGGGAATCTACGGTATTTGAAATCCCGACTGAAAGGACTCCGGCAACTTCATCATCCAGTCAAATTGATATATTTTCTTTTAGGATTCTTGACACAATGCCTTTAAATAGTCCATTGCGGCGGCTAACTTAGAAGGATAATGATAGGCAAACTCTTCAAACCATAATCCCTCATCTGAATCTGGATCTAACTGTTTTAACCACATTTCGGCCTGACGTTTTAACGCCTTTTCTTGTTGTTGCCGTCGCCATGCTTGCTCCCGTTCAATTCTAAGCAACTTCTCTTTTTCTTGGAGTTGCTGCGCTAAATCTGGCTCAGATTTTGGTTTTTGCCACTTCTCTAATAAGTGATCAAAATCTAGGTCAACCGTAGGCTCTTTAGGTTGACTGACCTGGGAAAATTGCGCTTGCAACTCCTGCAAAAAGTCATCGGTTGCCGCAGAAACGGGCGGTTTCGGTTGAGAGACAGGTGGGGATTGAGTCGGCGGGCGAACAAACTGATTCTGGAGGTTAGTTAAAAAGCTATCAAGTTCCCCTTGTTGCTCTGACATGGGTGGCTTCCTCCTCTGGGCTAGAATATCATTAGGTTGAGGTTCTACTTTCATATTAACCCCGTTACGGCTTTCCCCCCATCAATCGACAATGGCATGAATGAGAACATCCGTTAACGTCATTTCCCCCATTTCATCAATCGTCAAAGTGTCCACAATATCAAAACGCGCTCCCGCCCCTTGCAACTGATCATCTAATACCTTTAAAAAACGGGTCGCCTCTCCATTATGACCGACTTGAATAAAGGAAATCGCTAACTCATCATCTCGCTCAATCCGTTGTGAAGCGTCTAGGATTAAACGAATTAAGCGCCCTCGATCTTTAATATTGCCATCAGTTACGACTAAAAATGTCTCTCCATTGGGCTTAGACTGCCCTAATGCCTTTCGTTCAAAATAACTATGTAGGGCATCCTCTAAGGCGCTACAAAGCCCGGTGTGACCTGTGGGGGTGTTTTCCTGAAAGATTCGTGCCACTCGGTCAGATGTAACATGATCATAACGACGAAAACGCCCGGAAAATACATAAACTGTAATGCCATCGGGGTCAAACATCTCGCACTGTATGGCTAAAGCAAGGGTAGACTCCTGCATGATTTCCCAGTGACTTTTGCCTACTCGCGGGTCAATTTGTGACATACTGCCACTTTTATCAATAATCAGGGTGTAGTCACGGGCTTCTAGCATGGGAGTCTCCCCGCTTCTGCAAGGTTGAAAGAATGGAGAGTTAGGCAGCGCGAATGACATCCTGAAGGGGTTGCCACCGGAAATAACGCTCTCCTCCTAATTCTAAGACAACTTTCAATCGGGGTTCTTGTTTGGGCAGATTGACCAGATATTCAATTTCTTGGTTGGACAAAATCATGCCTTCAAGAATCCACAAGACTAGACCTTTAGCGGTGGGTGGCAGGGTTTCTAATTGGGAGAGTGCGATCGCCGGAACATAATACACCGGCCCCACAGCCGCACTCTGGGCAATATTCTTCTTGCCTAAATGAGGAGGTCGCACCCCATGCACCCCCGTTAAATAGGACGCTACATCCCCCAAGCCCCGCGCTGTCAAGTGGAGGGAATAATACCCCGTAGCCCGTAAGCGTCGTTGATAGCGACCCTCAAAACCCCCTTCTAAGGGCGCGTACACACCTAAAGCACCATGCTTTTCTAAATCCCGAATAAAGGGTTTCCCCGTCGTCAGTAGCGGCATAACCTTCTCACATTGCTAAAAAACGGCTTGATCTCCTTGCCAATTATAAAGACTCCCGGCTCAATTCCCAATCTCTCTCCCATCCCTTGACTCTTTGCGTCAAAACCGCTATAGTGGACGATTGTGACCTCATAAACACCCTAAGCGTGTTGAGGTTGAACGTGAGGTTCAATCAGTGACCACCTGAAGAAACAAAAGGGTTTCAACCCCCAGAGTTCCAGCGTGACACTAGATGAATGCCTCGTTCAAGATACTGAGGAGAGCTTAATTGAGTTCCTTAAGTCCTGAGCGAAACACGGCAACTCGTTAGCTAATTACTTGGTTTGACCGTTCACAGAACTCCTAGATTTCTAGTCCCTGCAAACAGGTTAAACCCGATAGCAAAACGCGAAAACCGTTGATCTTCCGTGATCATCATGTTCCGGTCATCCCGTCTGGATGATCCTGTGCGTGGTCGTCATGGACGTTTCTTGTGAAGTGCGGGCAACATCGGAGGACGAACCTATCTCCGGGCCCAAATCTTTAATTCAAGTTGATTCAAGTAGTGTTGTCTAGCAAAAGAGAGGGGTAAACCCGTGTCTTTCGGTATCCTCGGTACCAAACTGGGCATGACTCAAATTTTTGACCAAGAAACCGGAAAAGCGATTCCGGTGACAGTCATTCAAGCAGGTCCATGCACCGTTACTCAAATTAAAACACCAGAAACCGATGGCTACACCGCCGTTCAGGTCGGCTACCAAGAAGTTCGACCCAAAGCGTTAACCAAGCCAGAACTCGGTCACTTAGAAAAATCTGGGGCTGCGCCTCTGCGTCATCTCACAGAGTATCGCGTCTCAGAATCCAATACATTTGAACTGGGACAAGCCATCAAGGCTGATATTTTTAGCCCCGGTCAACTGATTGATGTTCATGGAACGAGCATCGGTCGTGGTTTTGCGGGCTATCAAAAGCGGCATAACTTCCGACGCGGCCCCATGTCTCACGGTTCCAAAAACCACCGACAACCCGGTTCTACCGGTCCGGGGACAACTCCCGGTCGGATTTTCCCCGGGAAACGCATGGCTGGACGCTATGGCGGAACCAAAGTGACCATCCGCAAGCTGGAAGTGGTGCGAGTGGACGCAGAACGCAACCTGTTACTGGTGAAAGGCTCTGTCCCCGGCAAACCCGGCGCATTGGTCAGCATTACGCCCGCCAATATTGTCGGTCAATAGAGCCATCAGTCCAATCCTAGAACAGAAAACGAACCAGAAAATAGGAACCAGAAAATAAACAATGGTTACTTGTGTAGTGAAAAACTGGGAAGGGGAAGCGGTTGGTGAAGCCACCCTAGAACTGAAGGTTGCTAAAGAAGAAAATGCAGCCCATATTGTTCACCGCGCCCTAGTGCGTCAACTGGCCAACGCCCGACAAGGTACCGCCTCCACCAAAACCCGCGCCGAAGTGCGTGGGGGGGGACGTAAACCTTGGCGGCAAAAAGGCACCGGACGCGCCAGAGCCGGATCCATTCGTTCTCCCCTGTGGCGGGGAGGCGGGGTCATTTTCGGACCCAAACCCAGAGATTATAGCCAAAAAATGAACCGCAAAGAGCGGCGGCTGGCTTTGAGAACAGCGATCGCCAGTCGGGCAGAGGACATCATTGTAGTGGAAGAATTTGCCGAACAATTTGCTCGCCCCAAAACCAAGGATTTAGTCACCGCTTTAAACCGTTGGGGTGCAAACCTTGACCGGAAAGTGCTGCTCATCCTTAACGAAAAAGTGGAGGGGGTTTACCTATCCGGTCGGAATATCGCCAATCTGAGAATGATTTCAGCGAATCAGTTAAACGTTTACGACTTACTGAACGCCGACCGCATTGTTACCACTCCTTCAGCACTGGCAACGATTCAGGAGGTCTACAGTGACTGAGTACAATCCCCGTGATTTAGCCGATCTGATCATCAAGCCGATTGTGACGGAAAAAGCAACCCTGTTGCTTGAACAAAACAAATACGTCTTTGATGTGGTTCTCAAAGCCACCAAACCCGAGATTAAAGCGGCCATTGAGAGTTTATTTAACGTCAAAGTGACGAAAGTGAACACAGCGCGCCCCCCGCGTAAGAAAAAACGGGTCGGGCGGTTTGTGGGCTATAAACCCCAATACAAACGCGCCATCGTCACCTTAGCCGAAGGGGATTCCATTGTTCTCTTCCCAGATGTTTAGGTCAGACCAACAACTACCACATCTAAAATCTAAAATCTAAAATGGGTATTCGTTCTTATCGACCAATGACTCCTGGGACTCGGCAAGCCAGTGTTTCTGACTTTGCGGACATCACCAAGAGTAAACCAGAAAAATCCCTCACCCAGTATAAGCACCGCAAAAAAGGTCGCAATAACCGGGGGGTAATTACTAGCCGCCGTCGGGGGGGTGGACACAAACGCCTCTACCGTTTAATTGATTTTCGGCGGGATAAACACAACATTCCAGCGCGGGTGGCGGCCATTGAATATGACCCCAACCGCAGCGCTCGCATTGCTTTGCTCTACTACCAAGATGGAGAAAAGCGTTACATTATCTGTCCCGACAAATTACAAGTCGGGAGTACCGTAGTCTCGGGTCCCACGGCCCCCTACGAAGACGGCAACGCCCTGCCCTTAAGTAACATCCCATTAGGGACCGATGTTCACAACATCGAGTTATACCCCGGTCGGGGAGGGCAAATGGTACGAGCGGCTGGCGGTTCAGCCCAAGTAGTCGCCAAAGAAGGGGATTACGTCACCCTGCGCTTACCCTCCAAAGAGGTGCGCATGGTGCGCAAAGAATGCTACGCCACCATTGGTAAAGTCGGCAACGCCGATGCCCGCAACTTGAGTTTAGGGAAAGCCGGACGCTCCCGCCACTTAGGCCGTAGACCGGAAGTCCGAGGCAGTGCCATGAACCCGGTGGATCACCCCCATGGTGGTGGTGAAGGCCGCGCTCCCATCGGTCGTCCCGGCCCAGTCACGCCTTGGGGTAAACCCGCCTTGGGTCGTAAAACTCGTAAACGCAATAAACCGAGCGATCGCCTGATCGTCCGGCGACGTAGCTCAAGGTAGGAGGCAAAAACTATGAGTCGTTCTCTGAAAAAAGGTCCCTTCATCGCGGACAGTTTATTAAGCAAAATCGAAAAGCTGAATGAAAAAGGCGAAAAACAGGTGATTAAAACCTGGTCCCGCGCCTCAACCATTCTGCCCAACATGGTAGGTCACACCATTGCCGTTCATAACGGGAGGCAGCACGTCCCCGTTTATGTGTCCGAGCAAATGGTGGGTCATAAATTAGGCGAATTTGCACCGACCCGGACCTTCCGCGGCCACGCCAAAAGTGACAAAAAAGCCGGGAGACGCTAAGGGGAGAAAACTATGGCAGTTGAAACACAAGAAGAAGTTAAAGCGATCGCCCGCTACATTCGGATGTCCCCCTTTAAAGTGCGGCGCGTACTCGACCAAATTCGGGGTCGCTCCTACCGGGAAGCCCTGATTATCCTCGAATTCATGCCCTATCGAGCCTGTGAACCGATCACCAAAGTCCTCCGTTCTGCGGTGGCCAATGCGGAACACAACAACGGTTATGACCCCAGAGACCTGGTAGTGACCCAAGCCTACGCCGACCAAGGTCCCAAACTGCGGCGGTTTCGCGCTCGCGCCCAAGGCCGGGCTTATCAAATCCATAAGCCCACCTGTCACATCACCGTTGCCGTTGCCCCATTACTAGAGGAATAGAGGAAAAAAACGTGGGACAGAAGATTCATCCAACTGGTTTCCGTTTAGGAGTCACCAAAGAGCATAAGTCCTGTTGGTATGCCGATACCAAACGCTATCCCGAACTCCTGCAAGAAGATCATCAGATTCGGCAGTATGTCGAGAAAAACCTCAACAACGCCGGAATCTCTGATGTGCGCATCGAACGGAAAGCCGATCAAATCGACCTAGAAATTCATACCGCTCGCCCCGGCGTAGTGGTCGGTCGGGGCGGCAGTGGTATTGAATCCCTCCGCACCGGACTGCAAGAACACCTCGGCGGCAACCGCCAAATCCGCGTCAACGTGATCGAAGTCTCCCGCGTCGATGCCGATGGGGTCTTAATCGCCGAATACATCGCCCAACAACTGGAACGACGGGTTTCGTTCCGGCGCGTAGTGCGTCAAGCCATTCAACGCGCCCAACGAGCCGAAGTGCAAGGCATCAAGATCCAAGTCAGTGGCCGCTTAAACGGGGCAGAAATTGCCCGGACCGAGTGGACTCGCGAAGGTCGGGTTCCCCTGCACACCCTGCGCGCTGATATCGACTACGCCTATCGCACCGCCCGCACGATCTACGGGATCTTAGGCATTAAGGTCTGGGTCTTCAAAGGGGAAATCATCCCCGGTCAAGAAGAAGCCCCCAGCGCCGCTCCCGCGCAAACCCCCCGTCGTCAACGTCGCCGTCAACAATTTGAAGACCGCTCCGAATAGGTGGATCTTCCGAATTGTTAACGGTTGAGGATGACCGGGAGCAAGGATAAGGGTTGCGGTCGGGATCATTGTTCCCAGCCTGCACCCATCACCCATTACCGATTACCCAACCATGTTAAGTCCTAGAAGAACAAAGTTCCGGAAACAACACCGTGGGCGGATGAGAGGTCTGGCCAAAGGAGGTACTACCTTTAATTTTGGTGAGTTTGCGCTCCAAGCCACAGAACCCTCTTGGATTACTGCCCGCCAAATTGAGGCCGCCCGTCGTGCCATGACCCGTTATGTCCGCCGGGGTGGGAAAATCTGGATTCGGATTTTCCCCGATAAACCCGTGACCATGCGACCCGCCGAAACCCGGATGGGTTCAGGGAAAGGCTCCCCCGAATTCTGGGTAGCCGTAGTTAAACCCGGTCGCATCATGTTTGAAATGGCCGGGGTGAGTGAAGAAGTCGCCCGGGAAGCCATGCGTCTGGCCGCCCAAAAACTGCCCATCAAGACTAAGTTTATTGTTCGTCCCCAGGAGGAAGTCTAAATTATGGCACTTCCTAAAGTTTCAGATGCCCGCAAACTGAGCGATCAAGAATTGAGCGCGGCCATTGTGGAAGCCAAGAAAAAACTGTTTGATTTGCGCTTACAACAAGCCACCCGACGGTTAGAAAAAACTCACGAGTTTAAACATACTCGCCGTTGGATTGCTCAACTGCTCACCGTTGAAACCGAACGTCAAAAAATGGCTGATGCTTCAGCCTCCACCCCTGTAGCTCAAGAAGAGGAGTAACCCCCTGATGGCAGCGAAAGAGCGTGTGGGAAACGTAATCAGCACCAAAATGGATAAAACCATTGTGGTGGCTGTGGAAAACCGTTCTCCCCATCCCAAGTACGGCAAAATTGTCGTCAAAACCAAGCACTATAAGGCGCATGATGAAGAAAATCAGTGCCAAGAAGGCGACCGTGTGCGCATTCAAGAAACCCGCCCTTACAGCAAAACCAAACGCTGGATCTTGCGCGAAATCATGAACCGCACAGTGGTCTAGCCTTCTTTATTCATCCTCTTGTTTATTACTGGCGACTGATTGCAAACCAGCCATGATTCAACAACAAACCTATCTCAATGTTGCCGACAACAGTGGCGCTCGCAAACTCATGTGTTTGCGCGTCCTCGGAACAGGCAACCGTCGCTACGGTGGCATTGGTGATGTCATTATTGCCGTCGTAAAAGATGCGATCCCCAACCAAGGGGTCAAAAAATCCGATATCGTGCGCGCCGTCATTGTGCGCACCCGCCATTCTCTCCGCCGGGATAGTGGCATGAGCATCCGCTTTGATGACAACGCCGCCGTGATTATTAACAACGACGGCAACCCCAAAGGAACCCGGGTTTTTGGTCCGGTGGCTCGCGAACTTCGGGATAAAAACTTTACGAAAATCGTTTCGTTAGCTCCGGAGGTGATCTGATATGGCAACTAAAGCAAAAGCAACCCCCAAAGCCTACAAAATGCACGTCAAGAAAGGCGACACCGTACAGGTGATTTCGGGACGGGATAAAGGCAAAGTCGGGGAAGTGCTAAAAGCCATGCCCAAAGAAAGTAAAGTGGTGGTTAAGGGCGTGAACGTGCGCACCAAGCACGTTAAACCCCAACAAGAAGGCGAGTCTGGGCGGATTGAAACCTTTGAAGCCCCCATTCATAGCTCTAATGTGATGCTCTATTCCGATAAGGAAAAAGTCACGAGCCGCGTTTGCTACACCTTCACCGAAGATGGCCGCAAAGTGCGAATGCTGAAAAAAACAGGCGAGATTTTGGACAAATAACCCCCCTTCTCTCCGATTCACCCTCGTTCCTGACCAAGCCCAGGAAGCACTAAACAACCATGACACAACGACTGAAAACCCTGTATCAAGAAACCATTGTTCCCAAATTAACGGAACAATTTGGTTACACCAATATCCATCAAGTTCCCAAAGTGGTGAAAATCACCGTCAACCGGGGACTCGGAGAAGCATCTCAAAACGCCAAAGCATTAGAATCGTCGATTAATGAACTGGCAACGATTACCGGACAAAAGCCTGTGGTGACCAAGGCCAAAAAGGCGATCGCCGGATTCAAAATTCGTCAAGGAATGCCCGTCGGCGTAATGGTCACTCTCCGTTCTGACCGAATGTACGCCTTTTTAGACCGCTTAATTAGCCTGGCCTTACCTCGGATTCGTGACTTTCGGGGCATTAGTCCCAAAAGTTTTGACGGACGAGGGAACTACAGCCTTGGCGTGCGTGAACAGTTGATTTTCCCAGAAATTGATTACGACAGCATTGATCAAATTCGAGGAATGGATATCTCCATCATCACCACCGCCAACACCGATGAAGAAGGACGCGCCCTCTTGAAAGAGATGGGAATGCCCTTCCGTGACAACTAAGCCCAGCAGCCTTGCATCAGCACTATAAGGAGGAAAAAGCTTTCACCTATGGCGGCTAACGACACCATTTCCGATATGCTCACCCGCATCCGCAATGCGGGGGCAGTCAGACACCCCACGACCCATATTCCCTCAACCCGAGTCACCCGCGATATTGCCAAAGTTCTCAAAGCGGAAGGCTTTATTGGAGACTACGAAGAAGTCGGGGAAGGCGTGAAGAAAGAACTGGTTCTGACCCTGAAATATAAAGGCAGAACCCGCAAACCCATCATCACCGCCCTCAAACGCATTAGCAAACCCGGGTTACGGGTTTACAAAAACCGGAAAGAACTCCCCCGCGTCCTCGGTGGCATTGGCATCGCCATTATTTCCACCTCCAGTGGAATCATGACCGACCGGGAAGCCCGGCAGCGAGGCATTGGCGGCGAAGTTTTGTGTTACGTCTGGTAAGAATCAGTGAACAGTAAACAGTAAACAGTGAGCCGTGAGCCGTGAACAGTCAGCCGTAAACCGTAAATCCTTTGCTCGACTAACGCCTGATAACTGATCACTCATTAGGAAACACTGATGACTAACTCATGATTACTGATTACTGGCAACTGATGACTGATCAAGGACTGAAGTAAGGAGTAATGAGGTAATGTCTCGTATTGGTAAACGCCCTATAGAGATCCCCGATAAAGTCACTGTCACCATTAATGGTTCCCATGTGGCCGTCAAAGGGCCTAAAGGTCAATTGGAGCGCGTCCTGCCCTCCCAAGTCAGCGTAGAACAAGAAGACAAAGTGGTGCGCGTATTGCGCAAAGACGAATCCCGCTTGTCTCGCCAGCGTCATGGTCTATCCCGTACCCTCGTCGCCAATATGGTCGAAGGGGTGTCTAAAGGCTATGAAAAACGCCTAGAAATCCAAGGGGTAGGTTATCGCGCCCAAGTTCAAGGCACAAAACTAATCTTGAACGTTGGCTACAGTAAACCCGTAGAAGTAGACCCCCCCGAAGGGATTCAACTGACCCTCGGAGAGAAAAACACTGAAGTGATTGTCAGTGGGATTAATAAAGAAATTGTGGGCAACGTGGCCGCCAAAATTCGCGCCATCCGTCCCCCTGAAGTCTATAAAGGCAAAGGTATTCGCTATAAAGGCGAATTTGTCAGACGTAAAGCAGGTAAAGCAGGCAAGAAATAAACCATGAAACGTACTCGCAAAGCATCCGTACAGCGCCGTCATCGGCGGCTGCGTAAAACCGTCACCGGAACCGCCGAACGTCCCCGTCTCGCGGTCTTTCGGTCCCAACAGCACATCTATGCTCAAGTCATTGACGATGTGGCACAACATACCCTAGCCGCCGCATCCACCCTTGAGCCTGAACTGAAACAGCAACTGGCCTCTGGGTCAACTTGTGAAGCGTCTTTGGCTGTGGGTGCCGCGATCGCAGAACGAACCCTCGCCAAAGGGATCACTCAAGTCGTCTTTGACCGGGGAGGCAACCTCTACCACGGTCGCGTGAAAGCCCTCGCCGATGCTGCCCGCGAAGGCGGATTAAACTTCTAAACCCATCCAGTCTAGGTTCAATCGAGGAAACTTAACCATGCCCAAAGGCAAGAAAAAAGGCCGTAAAAACCAAAAAGAACAAGAAAACGCCTTTCAAGAGCGCGTGATCCAAATTCGTCGGGTGAGCAAAGTCGTCAAAGGCGGTAAAAAACTCAGTTTCCGCGCCATTGTGGTAGTCGGCAATGAACGAGGTCAAGTCGGCGTAGGCGTTGGTAAAGCTGCCGATGTCATCGGAGCCGTGCGCAAAGGCGTAGCCGACGGGAAAAAACAACTGGTAGACATCTCCCTCACCAAATCCAACTCCATCACCCACCCCGCTCGCGGTGTGGCCGGAGGAGCTAAAGTCATGATGCGCCCCGCCGCACCGGGGACTGGGGTAATTGCCGGGGGAGCCGTGCGCACCGTGTTGGAACTCGCCGGAGTGAAAAACATCCTCGCCAAACAACTGGGATCCAACAACCCTTTAAACAATGCTCGGGCCGCCGTAGATGCGCTGCAAACCCTGCGCACCTTTAAAGACGTGGCCGAGGAACGAGGCATTCCAGTGGAAAACCTCTATATCTAGATAGCAAGCGGGAGAACAGAAGGAATGAGACTTAACGACGCAGTACCCAAAAAAGGCTCTAGAAAGAGTCGTCGCCGGGTCGGTCGGGGCATTGCCGCCGGACAAGGGGCCAGCTGTGGTTTTGGGATGCGGGGTCAAAAATCCCGCTCCGGAACCGGCACCAAACCCGGTTTTGAAGGGGGTCAAATGCCCCTTTATCGCCGCGTCCCGAAATTAAAGCACTTTACGGTGATTAATCCTCGTCGGTACACTACGATCAATGTAAGTAAGCTAGCTTCCTTGCCAGCCAATGCAGAAGTCACTTTAGAATCCCTGTTAGAACAAGGATTATTAACAGCCAGTAACCAAGGCCCATTAAAAGTCCTGGGCAACGGTGAAATCAATGTGGCCCTAAACGTCAAGGCAGCCGCCTTTTCTGCTAGTGCCAAAGAAAAAATTGAAGCTGTCGGCGGGAGTTGTGAAGTGATTGAGGCAAAAGCCTAAGCAAAGGAGCAAGGCCTATGGCTCATAGTTTAAGTGAGGTAAACCTTCATGGTCGTTAGCCGCGATAAAACACCAACGGCTCAAGAAACATTTATGCAGATGGCGCAAGCGGCCGGATTAAGAGGTCGCTTGCTCGTCACGTTAGGATTGCTCATTTTAGTGCGCCTTGGGGTCTATGTTCCCATTCCGGGAGTGGATCGACCCCGTTTTTTGGCTGAAATTGAAGGCAGTCCTGTGATCGGGTTTCTGGATGTCTTCTCCGGTGGGGGACTTTCCCTATTGGGGATTTTTGCTTTAGGGATTCTGCCTTTTATTAATGCTTCGATCATTATGCAGTTACTGACGGCGGCTCTGCCCTCGTTGGAAAATTTACAGAAAAATGAAGGGGAAGCAGGACGGCGGAAGATTTCCCAAATTACCCGTTATGTGGCGACAGGTTGGGCCGCCCTACAAAGTACCATGTTGGCCGTTTGGGTGCAGAATTATGCGATTAATCCAGGGCCAGTTTTCTTTGTGCAAACGGTTCTAGCTTTTACGGCTGGGGCTATGTTTGTCATGTGGGTGTCGGAACTGATCACGGAACGAGGCATCGGCAACGGAGCATCTTTGTTGATTTTTGTCAACATTGTGGCCGTGTTACCGATGATTTTGGGCAATACCATCGGCTTTGCTCAAGAAGATGAGCAAGGCATTGTCAAGGTGGTGATCCTGTTATTGTCGTTCTTGGCCATGATTGTGGGGATTGTTTTTGTTCAAGAAGGGACAAGGCGCATTCCCATTATCTCCGCCCGTCGTCAAGTGGGACGGCGGCTCTACCGCGAACGCAAGAACTATTTACCCCTGCGGCTCAATCAAGGGGGCGTAATGCCGATTATTTTTGCCTCGGCGGTGTTGTTTTTACCAGCGTCCCTCGAACAGTTTACCCGGACGGGTGAGGGCTTTGTGGGTCAACTCCATCAAGTGTTCGGCCCCATTGCCAATGCCTTACGCTTTGATGGACCAACCCCTTGGATTTATGTCTTGGTATTCTTTACCTTGATTGTATTCTTTAGCTATTTTTATGCGTCCCTAATTGTCAATCCGGTGGATATGTCCCAAAATCTCAAGAAGATGGGGACCAGCATTCCGGGTATTCGTCCGGGGAAAGCCACCAGTGAATATTTAGAACGGGTGATTAACCGTTTGACGTTCTTAGGGGCGATGTTCTTGGGCGTGGTGTCTACGGTGCCGACGGCCATTGAAAGCGCGACCGGGGTCGAAACCTTAAGGGGTTTAGGGTCTACTTCGCTGCTGATTTTGGTTGGGGTCGCCATTGATACCGCCAAGCAAATCCAGACCTATGTGATCTCTCAGAGATACGAGGGAATGGTGAAAAAATAGGGGTTGTGGGGGGCAAGGGGGACTGTTGCCGTCGGGCAGAACCTCACCCTCTCGGCTCAATGTTCAACGCCAAATCTTAAGGAATTTATGAGCAAGCGCATTATTTTCTTGGGTCCACCTGGCTCGGGAAAAGGCACTCAAGCCAAAATCTTAGCCCATTCCATGGACATTCCCCATATTTCGACAGGGGAAATTTTGCGTCGGGCGGTGGCGGAAGAAACCTCTTTGGGCAAAAAAGTGAAGGACTTTTTGGAACAGGGGGACTTGGTGCCAGATTCTCTGTTAGTGGATTTGATTCGCGAACGTTTGAACAGCGAGGATGCCGATGAAGGCTGGATTTTAGACGGCTTTCCTCGGACGATTGCCCAGGCCAATTTTTTGGAGGAGTTGTTACAGGAGTTCCAAGAAACCCGCAAGGTGGTGTTTAATCTGGAAGTTCCTGAACCAGTTTTAGTGGAACGCTTACTCCATCGAGCCCAGGAGGAAGGGCGTGCCGATGATACGGAGGAGACGATTCGCCACCGTCTTCAGGTGTATCATGATCTAACGGAAGCGGTGATTGATTATTACCATGAACATGAGGATCATGATCTTTATTCTGTGAATGGCGATCGCCTCCCGGAAGAAGTGGCGAAGTCCTTAAACGAAATTGTCATGGTTAGTGCCTGATTCGACTATCGGAGCAGCCCCTTGCCTGTGGGTTGAGGTTTGCTAAGATGGGTCGGGGCCGTTCTGACGTTGGGCTGTCGTGTCTTAGGGAGCAATGCCCTATGGAGCGCAACCCGCAGGACTCAATTTTTTACTGTTGTTTTTGAGGATTCTTAACCCTTGGCTAAACAAGATTTGATTGAAATGGAGGGGACAGTCACAGAATCCCTCCCCAATGCGATGTTCCGGGTGGATTTAGATAATGGGTTTAATGTGTTAGCCCATATTTCCGGCAAGATTCGCCGGAATTACATCAAAATCTTACCGGGCGATCGCGTGAAAGTCGAATTAACCCCCTACGACTTAACCAAAGGCCGGATTACCTACCGCTTACGCAAAAAGTAGTCCCCCTCCAGTTAGGTCGTCCGCTAGGTTTTCAACACTCGTCTTGAAAACAAGGGTCTAGAGTGTCTTTTGAACCTGTACAAAAACCGTTATTATTGATATAATAATAAGCTTGCAGTGTTGCCAAAATCGGCATGAAAGTTAGAGCATCAGTAAAGAAAATTTGTGACAAATGCCGCGTCATTCGCCGTCGCGGTCGAGTTATGGTGATCTGTTCTAACCCGAAACACAAACAACGTCAAGGTTAAGTCAAGGTTAGACCCCTGTAGGGAATTTGTCGGGATCCGAGTTCTTATATTAGTCCTCTAGACCCAATCCTATGGGGTAGGAAGCCCTGTCTGAGTCCAAAATCGAAGGTTAAACGCCCAAAGTGATGACTAAACCGTTATCCCACCGGGTTCAATCCCCAAGATTAACACCCGTTTGGTTTCAAATTAGTCCTTCAACCCTCCTCAAGGTTTAGCTGAAAGTTTGGCTTAAAGTGTAGTGCTTAAAGACTCATTCGAGGTTAGCCTTGTCCCGTTGAAAGACTTCGTTAGGCAGACCCTAACTCTGTGTGAACCGGGTTGGACAGTTCCCAGTTAACTACTAGGGCTGTCCACCACCCCACTCTTACAGAAAACAGCAAAAGCATTCATAAGGGAGAAATTCATTGTGGCACGGATTGCTGGTATAGACCTTCCCCGTGATAAGCGTGTCGAAATTGGCTTGACTTATATTTACGGGATTGGTTTGTCACGTTCTCAGGAAGTGTTAAAAGAAACGGGCGTAAACCCCGACACTCGTGTTCGGGACTTGAGTGATGAAGATGTCACCAAGTTACGTTCCTATATTGAGACGAACTTCCAAGTAGAAGGCGACCTCAGACGCTTAGAAACCATGAATATTAAGCGTCTAGTAGACATCGGAGCCTATCGCGGTCGTCGTCACCGTCAAGGTTTACCCGTGCGCGGTCAACGCACCCGCACCAATGCCCGGACTCGTCGGGGCAGACGGGTAACAGTTGCAGGGAAGAAAAAAGCAGCAGCTAAGAAATAATTTCCTGTGGATTTGTTTCCCATTTCATTCGTTTTCCAGATTTAATTTGCAGAAAGGAATATGGCGCGACCAACAAAAAAAGGCGGAACGAAAAAGCAAAAACGCAATGTTCCAAGCGGTATCGCTCACATCACCTCCACCTTTAACAACACAATTGTGACCATTTCGGATACCAAGGGGGATGTTATCTCTTGGGCATCCTCCGGGTCTAGTGGCTTTAAAGGGGCGAAGAAAGGCACACCCTTCGCCGCTCAAACCGCCGCCGATAGTGCAGCGAAACGAGCCATTGAGCAAGGAATGCGTCAACTCGAAGTCATGGTGAGTGGGCCCGGGGCTGGTCGTGAGACAGCTATCCGCGCTCTCCAGGCCGCTGGGTTGGAAATTACCTTGATTCGGGATGTGACCCCCATTCCTCACAATGGCTGTCGTCCTCCAAAACGCCGTCGAGTGTAATCCTCGAATCACAGCCAAATGAATGATGAAACATCGGACAGGATTGTAGGGCGGAGTTCATCATTCAGGGTTTTTGCGTAGGCGTAATTTTTGGCGTAGGCGTGATTCTTTGCGTAGGCGTAACAATGGGAAGGGAGGTAACAAAGCGGTGGCGCAATTTCAAATTGAATGTGTAGAGTCTAAGACTCAAAAAAACCAAAGTCAATATAGCAGATTTGTCATTGAACCTCTAGAACGAGGACAAGGCATTACCGTCGGCAATGCGCTAAGACGGGTTTTGCTGGCTAATCTGGAAGGGGCAGCCGTGACCGCCGTTCGTATTGCGGGCGTGAGTCATGAGTTTTCCACGATTCCGGGGGTGCGGGAGGATGTGCTGGAAATTCTCTTAAATATGAAAGAGATGGTGTTCCAGAGTCATGCCACGGGATCGACCATTGGTCGTTTAGTGGCAACCGGACCCGCAACGGTAACGGCCGCCCAGTTTGACCTGCCCTCAGAAGTGGAAGTGGTGGACAAGAACCAGTATATTGCGACCTTATCTGAGGGGGCGCGCCTAGAGATGGAGTTCCGCATTGACCGGGGCAAAGGCTACCGGGCGGTGGATCGAGGTCGGGATGAAAATTCTTCCTTGGACTTCATGCAGATCGACGCGGTGTTTATGCCTGTCACGAAGGTGAACTACAGTGTAGAAGATACCTTGACGGATGGCTCTTCACCCAAGGATCGGTTGGTTCTGGATATTTGGACCAATGGCAGCATGAAACCCGAGGAAGCTCTATCTCAGGCGGCGGAGATTGTGGTGGATTTATTTAATCCACTCAAGGATCTGACCTTGGAGAGTATTACCGAGGATCAAGAAGTTCCCGATGATCCCACCAGTCAGATTCCCATTGAGGAATTACAACTCTCGGTTCGGGCTTATAACTGTCTGAAGCGGGCGCAAATTAACTCGGTGGCGGATCTATTGGACTATTCTCAAGAAGACCTCTTGGAAATCAAGAACTTTGGTCAAAAGTCGGCTGAAGAGGTGATCGAAGCGCTGCAACAGCGTTTAGGGATCACGTTACCCCAAGAAAAAGCGAAACCCTAAACCCGGGGGGACATCCGGTCACTGACAAGCTAGGGGACGGATGGAACAACCGGGTCGAGGCTCGTCAATTGTCGAAGTTACTGTAAAGGAGATTCGTTAAAATGCGTCATCGTTGCAGAGTCCCCCAATTGGGACGACCTGCGGATCAACGGAAAGCGTTGTTGCGATCGCTCACCACTGAATTGATCCGTCATGGTCAAATCACAACCACCAAGGCCCGAGCCAAGGCGGTGCGCTCGAAAGTCGATCAGATGATCACTTTAGCCAAGGATGGCTCTCTGGCGGCTCGTCGTCAGGCCATGAGCTATTTGTATGACAAACAGTTAGTTCATTCCCTCTTTGCCGATGTCAAAGAACGTTATGGCGATCGCAATGGCGGATATACCCGAATCGTGCGCACGAAGCGCCGTCGGGGGGATAACGCGGAAATCGCCATCATTGAACTGAACTAGGGCAATGCCGACTGTGGAGCAGACGGGAGAAACCTCAAGGGTGGCCTTGGTGATTCAGTACATCGGAACTCACTTTCAGGGGTGGCAAAGACAGCCCAATCAACGCACCGTCCAAGCGGAACTTGAAGAGGCGATCGCCCAAGTTGTGGGGCAGAAGGTCACAGTACATGGTGCGGGACGAACGGATACTGGAGTTCATGCCGCCGCTCAGGTGGCGCATTTTAATCTCACCAGTCCGATTCCCGCCGAAAAATGGGCGACAATTTTAAATTCCTATTTGCCCGACGACCTTTTGATCCGTGCTTCTGCCCCCGTTCCAGCCCGTTGGCACGCCCGCTTTTCTGCCCTGTGGCGACGTTACCGTTATACGTTCTACACCGCGAAACGCCCCAACTTGTTTGTCCGACCCTTCTGTTGGCACTACTACCATGCTCCCCTAGAAGAATCCTTGATTCAGGCTGCTCTGAAGCCTTTGCTAGGACGGCATCACCTCGCCGCCTTCCACCGGGCTGGGTCTTCCCGTCAGCATTCTTGGGTTGAAGTGCAGGAGGTGGACTGTTCCCGCCAGGGGGACTT
Source organism: Spirulina subsalsa FACHB-351 (assembly GCF_026130165.1). Lineage (GTDB taxonomy): Bacteria > Cyanobacteriota > Cyanobacteriia > Cyanobacteriales > Spirulinaceae > Spirulina_A > Spirulina_A subsalsa_A. The sequence continues at coordinate 68,156 of NZ_JAIHOM010000007.1, forward strand.
TCTCCACCTCGAAATTCAGGCCAATGGCTTTTTATACGGCATGGTGCGCTTACTGGTGGGGATGTTAGTGGAGGTGGGCAATGGCAGCCGCTCCTTGGAAAACTTCCAAGACATCTGGCAAAACCAACGGCGGGAATTGGTGAAATATGCCGCCCCCGCCAAAGGTCTTTGTTTATTGCGGGTGGGTTATCCAGACTTTCCCTTTCCCCCCGAAATTTGGTTTGATAGCCAGCCTCAGTTCAGTTTTCGCCCTTCCCCCGTCTGCGCCCACGACCGCCGATTAATTCAGTCCTGATTATCTATTGAAACAAGACTCATGGAAAAAACAGCCTTACCTACGAAAGACACCCTAGACCAGAAATGGTATGTTGTGGATGCAGCAGACCAACGACTGGGACGACTAGCCACGGAAATCGCCAATATTTTACGGGGCAAAAATAAACCCACCTTTACCCCCCATATGGATACGGGGGATTTTGTGGTGGTGGTCAATGCCGAAAAAGTGGTAGTTACCGGGAAAAAAGCCTCCCAAAAACTCTACCGTCGCCACTCGGGCCGGCCGGGGGGGATGAAAACGGAAACCTTTAACCAACTGCAAAACCGCATCCCTGAACGGATTATTGAGCAGGCGGTTAAGGGGATGCTGCCCAAAAACTCTTTGGGGCGGAAGTTGTTTACGAAACTCAAAGTGTATAGCGGGCCTGACCATAAACACCAAGCTCAACAGCCGGAAGTTTTAACGATTAATACTCAACCCACAGGAGGTCAATAATCATGCAAGCAGGGAATAATGAACGGGCGGTCTATTGGGGAACAGGTCGCCGCAAAAGTGCGATCGCCCGCGTGCGTTTAGTCCCCGGCAGTGGCAAATTAATTGTCAACAACCGCCCCGGCGAAATTCACTTTAACCAAAACCCCAGTTATTTAGCCATTGCCAAAGCCCCCTTAGAAACCTTGGGCTTAGAAAATGAGTATGATATTTTAGTCAATGCTCACGGCGGTGGACTGACCGGACAATCCGATGCGGTTAGATTAGGAGTGGCTCGGGCCTTATGCCAACTCGACCCCGACAACCGTCAACCCTTGAAAGTAGAAGGGTATTTAACCCGAGATCCCCGAGCGAAAGAGCGGAAGAAATACGGCTTGAAAAAAGCCCGCAAAGCCCCTCAATTCTCGAAACGTTAAATTTATTGTTTTTGTATATCCTAGGAGGATTCAAGCCATGCCCAAAGAAGGGATTCACCCTGAATGGTACCCCGAAGCGAAGGTCATTTGTAACGGTGAAGTTGTGATGACGGTCGGTTCGACCAAGCCAGAAATCCATGTAGAAATTTGGTCCGGCAACCACCCGTTTTATACCGGAACCCAGAAAATTATTGACACTGAAGGACGGGTTGAACGGTTTATGCGCAAATACGGAATGTTCGAGGCTCCCAAGGCCGCGGACGATCCGGAAAAATAGCGGTTTAATTTTTTGTGACCAACCCAGCAGAAACTCTGCTGGGTTGATTGCGTATTTAGGTTATATTTTGGTGAGTTCTGGTGGATTAGACATCTCCTAAACCCCTGTTTTAGCAAGGGTGGAAGCGGTGTTTTAGCCCAATGATCGGAGATATGTATAGCCCTTGTCAGAACGATGGAACTCACGGAACTTGTACCATCGTAAGCAGTGAAAAAGGACGAATTATGGCGGAATCGTATTTACTCGATAAACTCAAATCTGTTGAACAAACATTTAATGAATTAAGCCGTCGTTTAGCGGATCCCGATGTGGTCACCAATCCCAGCGAGTTGCAAACTGTGGCTAAGGCGCGGGCTTCCCTGGAAGAAACGGTGAATACTTATGAGGAATGGAAAAAAGCCCAAGAGGAGTTAGCGGGGGCGAAGGAGGTGTTAAAGGAGGCGGGGGGCGATGCGGAAATGCAGGAAATGACCGCCTTGGAAGTGAAGGAGTTGGAACAAAGAATTGAAGAACTGGAATATCAGTTAAAGATTTTATTGTTACCTAGTGATCCCAACGATGAGAAGAATATTATGTTGGAGATTCGCGCTGGGACTGGGGGGGATGAGGCGAGTATTTGGGCGGGGGATTTATTGCGGATGTATTCCCGTTATGCGGAGTCTCAAAAGTGGAAAGTGGCTTTAGTCAGTGAGTCTCTGGCGGAAATGGGGGGGTTTAAGGAGGTGGTGCTGGAAATTCAGGGCGATCGCGTTTACAGTAAACTCAAGTTTGAGGCCGGAGTCCATCGGGTGCAACGAGTGCCTGTCACCGAGGCAGGGGGACGAGTTCACACCTCCACGGCAACGGTGGCGATTATGCCCGAGGTGGATGAGGTAGAAGTGCAAATTGATCCTAAAGATATTGAGATCAGTACCGCTCGTTCCGGGGGGGCTGGAGGCCAAAATGTCAACAAGGTAGAGACGGCCGTGGACTTGATGCACAAACCGACCGGGATTCGGATCTTTTGTACCGAAGAACGATCCCAGTTGCAAAACCGGGAACGGGCGATGCAGATTTTGCGGGCGAAGTTGTATGAGATGAAATTGCGCGAACAACAGGAGGCTGTAACCTCTTTAAGGCGATCGCAAGTCGGCACCGGCGCTCGTTCCGAGAAAATCCGCACCTACAACTACAAAGACAACCGCATCACCGACCACCGTTTAGGGCAGAACTTTACCTTAAGCGGTGCCCTAGAGGGTGATATTGATAACCTGATTCAAGCTTGTATTAGTCAAGACCAGCAGGAGCGTTTAGAACAGTTAGCCAACTCCCCAGAAGTGGCTGGGTTAAATCAGTAAACCCTAATTTGACTACTCCCCGCTCTAAAGAGACGGAGATTCCCCGGAGGGATTGTGTTAGGAATCTGACATCCTCCCGACGCTGACTCTCTCCAGTTGTTCCCCAATTCTACCCATCTAAGCATGATCGCCTATAATTGTCTCAGCCTAAGTTCACTTAACTATTGTCCCTAAACCGCTTCTGCAATGGATTTTTCCGTATTTGAAAATCAACCTTTAGCCTCGGTGTTTCGTCAAGTAGGAAGCGGTTCATTTCCGCCCGTTGTCGAAACCTGTGAACGCGGAAAAACGATCTTTTTCCCCGGAGATCCCGCCGAACGAGTTTATTTTTTAATGAAAGGCGCGGTGAAACTGTCGCGAGTTTACGAGGCCGGGGAGGAGATTACCGTGGCCTTGTTGCGGGAAAATAGTGTGTTTGGGGTTTTGTCTCTCATTACAGGACAAAAATCCGATCGTTTTTACCATGCCGTAGCCTTTACCCCGGTAGAGATGCTCTCCGCCCCCATTGATCAGGTCGAACAGGCCCTAAAAGAAAATCCAGATTTAGCGATGGTCATGTTAAAAGGGCTATCTTCTCGGATTTTGCAAACCGAGATGATGATTGAAACCCTCGCTCATCGGGATATGGGTTCTCGTTTGGTGAGTTTTCTGCTTATTCTCTGTCGGGATTTTGGTGTGCCAACACCCAACGGGATTCGCATTGACCTGAAATTGTCTCATCAAGCCATTGCCGAGGCCATTGGGTCAACTCGGGTAACGGTGACTCGTCTGTTGGGGGATTTGCGCCAAGAGGATATGATCTCGATCCACAAGAAAAAGATTACGGTGCATAATCCAGTCGCCCTAAGTCAACAGTTTACCTAGAGTCGTGATTAATCATCAGTCCACCATGATCAATTCTCAATTTCTTGATACCTCACTCGGCTAAAACTTGACCAAAAATAATGGGTTTCAAGCCCCGCCCTTCCAGGGCGGCATTAGGAGTGCTACAATGATACCAAGCAAGCCAGTGTCAAACAATGTTGGTTCTCGAATACAAGGTCAAACCCAAACCTTAT
>NZ_JAIHOM010000177.1 GCF_026130165.1 Spirulina subsalsa FACHB-351
ACAAATTGTCATGCTAAGAGTGATCCCTGAGCCTTAGCTAAAGAGTCGTGCTTCGCTGTTTCTATACTGGTCGGGTTTCATCCCGTCGGTAAAACCGAGGGTCTTCACCCGACATTGCAGATAAATTCACAAAATGCGGATGTCAAGAATGCCTAGTTTCTATCTCAAACTCAGTAAAAACCTTGGCTTGTTCTAGTACAAGTTCAACCGCCAGAGCCTGCATATCTGGAGGATAGCCATACTGTCGAAGAAGGCGTTTCACCATAATCTTCATGCGGGAGCGGACGCTTTCCTTAATGTTCCAGTCAATGGAAGCATTACGACGGACACGAGCGACTAAAGCGATCGCCAGCTCTCGTAAATTCTCTTGACCCATCACATCTCGGGCGCTGTCATTTTGAGCCAAAGCATCATAGAAGGCGAGTTCGTAGGGTTCTAGCCCTAATTCTTCCCCTCGATGCTTGGCTGCTTGAACATCCCTGCCTATTTCGATCAGTTCTTGCAAAACCTCAGTTACACCAATCACCTGGTTTTTGTAGCGTTTGAGGGCATCTTCTAACATTTCTGCCAGTTTGCGACTTTGGACGATGTTAGTCCGATGCTGTGCCTTAATTTCGTCTTTGAGTAGGCGTTTGAGCAGTTCTACGGCTAGGTTTTTATGCTCCATGCCTTCCACTTCTTGGAGAAATTCCTCAGAAATCACGGAAACATCAGGGTTTTTGATACCCGCTTCATCAAAAATGTTGACGACGGTATCCGACACTAGAGCCTGGTCTATCACTTGGCGGATGGCGCTCTCTATATCAGCATTGCTTAAACCACCATCACTCGGTTCTAATTTGCGGAGGCTGGATTGGATAGCTTGGAAGAATGAGATTTTTTCACTTTGGGCGATCGCCTCGGGATGGTGAGCGGTCAGGGCATAGATTTTAGACAGTGCGGCTACGGCATCGAGAAAGCGGTCTTTACGCTGGGGGTCAGCAATATAGTTGGTTGCGGATTTTAGTAGGTTGAGTTTGTCGCCAGTGCTGGCGGTGAAGTAGGGGGCATAATCAAAGTCCGCCATGATGCCTTCGACAACTTCTAACTTGGTAGCCAGTAATCCCAGAGCCACATCTTGATTGAGGGTAAGGTCGCCTTTGCCGCCGTTTTGGGAGTAGAAGTTGAGAGCTTCTTTAAGTTGATGAGCCACGCCAAGATAATCGACAATTAGACCGCCCTGCTTTTCAAAGTAGACGCGGTTGATACGGGCGATCGCCTGCATGAGATTGTGACCCTTCATCGGCTTGTCGATGTACATGGTATGGAGACAGGGAGCATCAAACCCCGTCAGCCACATATCACAGACAATTACCAAATCCAGGTCATTGTTAGGGTCTTTGAGTCGCTGGGCTAGAATCTGGCGTTGTTGTTTGGTGGTGTGATGCTGCACCAAATTTCCATCATCAGAGGCACTGGCTGTCATAACAACCTTGATTTTGCCACTGTCTAATTTGTCGCTGTGCCAGTGGGGGCGAAGTTCAATAATTTTGTCGTAAAGGTTGGCGGCGACACGACGACTGAGGGTAACAATCATACCCTTACCCCGGTTGACGGTTTGGCGTTGCTCAAAGTGGGTCACGATGTCCCGGGCGATGGTTTGGAGGCGCTGGGTGGAGCCGACAACGGCCTCAATTTTGGTCTGTTTGGCTTTGGCTTGCTGGGTGGCGCTGAGGTCTTCAAATCTCAGGTCTTCGTCTAGTTCATTAAGGAGTTCTCGCCCCTCCTCGTCCAAGTCCACCTTCACCAAACGGCTTTCATAGTAAATCGGAACAGTAGCCCCATCTTCGACAGCTTGGGCGATGTCGTAGATGTCGATGTGGTCTCCGAAGATTTCGCGGGTGTTTTTGTCGGTCTGTTCGATGGGAGTTCCGGTGAAACCGACAAAGGTGGCGTTGGGGATGGCATCACGGAGATATTTGGCGAAACCATAACGGGTTTCAGTGCCGATTTCCTGCCCGTCCTTGTCCTTGAGAGTGACTTGTTTGGCTTTGAAACCGTACTGGCTGCGGTGGGCTTCGTCGGCTAGTACAACAATGTTGGTGCGATCGCTAATTTGCGGATATAGGGTTTCACCGTCGGCGGGAGCGAATTTCTGTACGGTGGTAAAGACAATACCGCCAGACGCTACGTTCAGCAGGTCTCGCACGGCAGCGCGATCGTTCGCCTGTTGGGGGTCTTGGCGCAGCAGTTGACGGCATCCAGCAAAGGTATCAAAAAGCTGGTCGTCTAGGTCGTTGCGATCGGTCAAGACAATTAGGGTGGGATTATTCAGAGCCAGTACCAGTTTCCCACTGAGAAACACCATCGACAGAGATTTACCGCTGCCTTGGGTATGCCACACGACACCGCCTTGATGGTTGCCCTCAGTGGCGGACAAAACACTTTCAACGGCTTTGTTGACGGCGTAATACTGGTGATAGGCTGCCAGCTTTTTAATCGTCTGAAGGGTGACGATTTCCGTCGTTGGGTCTACAGTTTTCACCTGCTCAAATACCGTGAAGTGGCGGATTAGGTCAAGCAGGGTGGACTTGTTGAGCATCCCCTGAACCAAAATCTCCAGTTCGTTGGTGTCGGGGTTGTTGTCGATGGTGTTGTTGGGGAGTTTGCGCTTCCACTGACTGAAGCGGGTGTAGTCGGCAGAGAGGGAACCCGCACGGGCGGAAAGTCCATCGGAGATGACTAGCAGGGCGTTGTAGGTAAACAGGCTGGGAATCTCGCGTTTGTAGGTGTGGAGCTGGTTATAGGCGGCGTGTAGGTCAGCTTTAGCATCGGCGGCGTTCTTCAGTTCAATGACCACTAGGGGCAGCCCATTGATAAACAGGATGATGTCGGGGCGGCGGTTGTGGTTGTCCTCAATGATGGTGAACTGATTTACTGCCAGAAATTCGTTGTTGTCGGGGTTCTCCCAGTCAATCAGCCAGAGTTGTTCGCCTTTGGTTTCACCGTTTCGGGTGTATTCAACGGTGATGCCTTCGGTGAGGTAGCGGTGGAAGGTTTCGTTATTGTTGATTAGGTTGGGGCTGGCGATGTTTTGCAGTTCTCGCTGGGCTTGGGTGTGAGTGTCGGCGGGTAGGTGGGGGTTGATGCGACTGATGGCGGCACTGAGGCGGTCTTTGAGCAATACCTCGCCATAAGATTGGCGCTCTGGCTCGTCTCCATCGGGGGCGAGGAGATAGCCGTTTTTGTAGCTATAACCCAGAGCATCGAGCAGTTCGAGGTTATAGGTTTCGATTTGGTCTTCGGTGGTGAATTTGCTCATAGAACCGAGGAGGTTAGGGTTTAATGCGAAGTTGGCCGCTCATCAGTTTGGGTAGAAGTGCGTCACGGGTTTGGGTGAGGGTTTGGATTTGCTCTTGATTTTGCTCCTTTTTGCGAACTAGAGGTTTGATTAATTCACCAAAGCTTTTCCTGATTTGGGTGCTGGGTATGATAATCGGAGATTCACCCAGAATGGCTAAACTTAAATTTGCTTGAACTGCCTGTACGACTCGGCTAGAGAGGTAATACTGATAGCTCCTAGAGGAAAAATAGCAAAGGATATATTCAGGGTCTACTTTTTCAATATTTGGCCTAATTATTGCGACTGCTTGATTTGTATTTGCAGGCAAAAGTGATTTGCCAACCATCGCATAGCGACCAATAGTCCCTGCAATTGTGTAAACGACATCTTTCTCTTGAAGAATTGATCGTCTGAGAAGCTGGTTGGTTTCTTCATCAATGTAAGCAAGTTTAGATGAATCTATTGAATGCTGATCTGTTATAGATTCTGCTTTCAAAAAGTTTATGCCCGATTCCTGGAATTGCCTTTTAAGTGTTGTTGGTGTCGTACCTTTTGTGATTGTGGTCGTGACATCACCTAATTTCCCAACACGCCAACCTACAGGGATTTCGCCTAGCTCTGACGGCATCATCTCCCCCCCGGATGACTTGTAAGGTTTGCCGTCGGCGTTGGGCCTGCCCTGTGCGAAGTCGTAGGGGAACTCGAAATCAACAAACCAATGTTTGAAGAGGGTTTGCGCGATTTTTTCCAGCGTTTCGTTCTGGTTGCGGAGGTTTTCGATTTTGCGATCGAGGGAGGATAATAAGTTAGATACGCTTTTTTGCTCTTCTAGCACTGGCAAAGGAAGATTCAGTTTTGCTAAGTCCGTACCTGTAATGCCTGAGACAGCAACCTGCCTAAGAATCGTTCTTAGCAGATACTTTCCAATACGAGAGCTAAAAAGATATAGGAGATAAGCAGAGTCGGTCTTTTTAGGGTTAGGTCTTGCTCTAATAATGGATGACTCAAAGGTTAAAGGCTCGTTCTGACTTAGAACCAATGTGCATTTTCCTGCCCCCTCTGCCACGAGAGATCTTCTTGCAAAAAGTAAGTCACCCTCTATGACACTGGATTTCTCAAACTCATCTTTATCCAGTTCAATCCTAGACATCTCAACACAAGGAAGCTTGTCAAAAGAAAATATTTCACCCATATTGACAACTCTTGTTCCTCGCCCATGATATTCCTTGGACTTGTATATTCCATTTCTTAAAGGCTGCAATAGAACCGACTGAAAAGGAACATATTGCCAATCTTTCGGGATCAAGCCTATATCTGTTTCCTTCCACTCACTCATAGCTGAAACCCCACTTTCGCCAACTGTACCTTAATCTCCTTATCCAGCGCCTCCGCCTCCGACCTCTGCGCCGCCAACTCCGCCGTCAACGCTGTTGTCATTATTCCCCAACTTCCATCCACTTCTGCACCGCAGCTTCTAACCCCGGCAGATAAAACTCTACCGCATCCCAAACCCGCCCCAGGTCAATGCCACCCAGGTAGTCATGCACCAACACATTCCGAAAACCAGATAGCGATCGCCAATCTACCTCTGGCGCTTGTGCCTTCAGATCATCCGATAGCCGCTGGGTCGATTCTGCCATCGTCTGTAGCCGCCGCAGAACCGCATCCTGCACCAAGGCACTTTCCATAAACTCCCCTTTCCCATTGCGCGTATATGCCCGAATCAGAGCCACACACTCCAAAATATGCTTCAGGTAAATCTGGTCATCATGGGCGGTCATAGGGGCTTCGCCTCCGCCAACACCTGTTCCCGAATCAGGGGACTAATACCTTGTTCGGTTAGCACATCCACCTTTCGTCCCAGCAAGTCTTGTAAGTCCATCAACAACCCCCCCGGAAACCAAGGCGTGATTTTTTCTAAGTCGTAGTCAATCAAAAAGTCGATGTCGCTCTCTGGGGTATCTTCGCCCCGCACCACCGAGCCAAACACCCGGACGTTGTAGGCTCCATGCTTGGCGGCAATATCCAAAATTTGCTCTCGTTTGTTTTGCAAGGTCGCCAACAGGGTCATCAGGTTATCCCCTCCAAATCAAAGCCCACCTTCGCCAACTGCATCTTAATTTCGCCAAAAAATACCCGTGCTTGAGCCAAAAGGTTCGCAGCGAGTTCCTGGTCAGGTATCAACATCTCACCATAAAACATCGCATAGTACCAACGGTTTACACTACCCCTAAACGCTGACTGCTCCAGCAGAATTTCGGCCTCCCGCAAAGTCTCTTCCGCCTCCTTTAATCGATAGTGTACCAATAAGCGCAGTTGGCAATCCGTCATACCTGAAACCTCGCGATTCTCTTCCACTTACTCATAGCTCAAACCTCGCGATCGCCAACTGAACCTTAGTACACTTCATCATGGCTACCAATATCGACCAAGACAATTAAATCCTCTCCCGTCTCAGACTCTACCTTAAACGCAAAAATAATGCGGCAATCATAGGCAACAGAGCAAGCCCACAAACCCTCTAGCTGTCCCGTTAGCTTGTGAGACTTGAGAGAGGGCGTAAACGGATCGTTGCTCAATGTTTCCAAAACAGCCAGTATCTTGTCTTGCAACTGAGGATTTTTCTTGACCAACCGCTTAAAGCTGCGCTTAAACCTACTGTCTGTGGTTAAAATCATTCATCTTCATCCGACAGTAAATAAGCTTTCATCTCTTCAAAACTGCCCCGTTTAGCGGTTCCTGCCTCCACCGCTTGAAACACATTTTGAGCATTCGCTGCAATTTCAGCCCGTCGAGACTCGATCCTGCGCTTACGGATTAACTCAAATAGTTGCTCTTGATCTTCAGCAGGTAATTCCTCGATTGACTCGATAATTTCTTGAAATGTCATCATAAAACCTCCAAGTCAAAGCCCACCTTGGCTAATTGTACCTTAATCTCTTTATCCAGCGCCTCCGCCTCCGACCTCTGCGCCGCCAACTCCGCCGTCAACGCCGCCGTCATTCTTCAACCTCCATCAGCTTCTGCACCGCCGCTTCTAGCCCCGGCAGATAATTTTCAATAATGTTCCAGACAATATCGAGTTGACACTCCTCGGCCTAAAGGCACGAGGATTCTTGGTTCACAGACTCGCCATAACCTAGCAGGATTGCTCCAACCAGGCTAGAGGGCAAATCTCCCCAAGCTTTAGATCCGGTATGCCCTACCGTACTTAATGCTAATTTCAGGATATTAATTGCAGCATTTATATCTCTATCTTCTATCAACCCACAATGAGAACAAATATGGGTTCTAGTTGATAAAGACTTCTGCACTTTCTGACCACAATTGGAACAATTTTGACTCGTATTGTAAGGAGGTACAGCAACAGTAACCTTTCCATACTTATAGCCAAAATATTCCAACCAACGGCGAAATAAATACCATCCTGCATCGCTAATTGATTTAGCCAGATGTCGATTTCTCACCAGCCCTTTAACCTTTAAATCTTCATAAGCCACCAAATCGTTAGATTGGATTAAACGGAGTGCCACTCTCTTGACAAACTCTTCTCGTTGCCTACTTACTTTTAAATGTTTCCGAGCATATCGATTTCTAGCTTTCTGATAGTTCCTAGATTGGGGTTTCCCTTTCTTGAACTTCTTAGATTTCCGACGATTACAGCGTTTTAAACTTTTCTCCCCCTTTCGATAAAACTGGGGATTGGCTTCAATATTACCTTGGCTATCTGCCAAGAAATATTTAATTCCTAAATCTATTCCGACAGCTTTCTGACTGGGAA
>NZ_JAIHOM010000178.1 GCF_026130165.1 Spirulina subsalsa FACHB-351
CGTTGTGGTGGATGAGGGTGCTGACTCCATCGGGGGCGGGGGTGATGCTTTGGGCTTGGAGGGTGGTGGTGTAGCCCAAGGGCAGGAGGCTAAGAGCTAGGGGAATAATGTGTTTGGAGGATTGCATGAGCTAATGATAATGATATGGTTTACTTCGTATTGTAGTGATTCAAGAGGGGGGATTGGTTTCCTTACATGGGGTCTGCTGAAAAAGCCCAACGCTAGACTCAACAAGGTAATAGGTAATAAGGTAATAGGTAATTGTTCCCCTGCTCCCCCATTCCCGACTCCCGAAAATCCCCGGATTCCCGAATTCCCAAGTTATTTAGCAAGTCCTACATGGGGTTCATTATGGAACCTTGTCTTGGGGTCGCAAACGGCGATAGAGTTAGTATCTGTGGCTATTGCTTAATTTTCAACAGGATTGATTCATAATGACTGCTCTGGATGATAAAACTCTCAATGATAAAACTATCGTTAAAGACTATTTTAACTCTACAGGTTTCGACCGATGGCGGCGGATTTATGGGGATGGGGAGGTGAATAAGGTTCAACTGGATATTCGTGTTGGTCATCAACAAACTATTGATAAGGTGTTGAATTGGCTCAAGGAGGATGGCAATTTGGAGGGGTTGACTATTTGTGATGCGGGCTGTGGGGTGGGGAGTTTAAGTATTCCTCTGGCGGAAGCGGGGGCTAAGGTCTATGGGAGTGATATCTCTGAGAAAATGGTCACGGAAGCCCAAGAGCGGGCCAGAGAGACGTTAAAGGATACGAGTGGTTTAACGTTGGAAACGAAGGATTTGGAGGGGATTAGCGGGCAGTATCATACGGTGATTTGTCTGGATGTGTTAATTCACTATCCGACGGATGAGGCGGCGCAAATGATTAAACATCTGGCTTCTTTGGCGCAATCTCGTTTGATTTTGAGTTTTGCGCCGAAGACTCTCTGTTTGACGCTGTTAAAGCGGATTGGGGAGTTTTTCCCTGGGCCGAGTAAGACGACGCGGGCTTATCAACACCGGGAGGCGGATATTGTGAAAATTCTGCAAGAGAATGGTTTCACGCTGAAACGGGAGGAGATGACTAGCACTCGTTTCTACTATTCCCGTTTGCTGGAAGCGGTGCGGGAAGGGGTCAATGAATAATTAGGGCTTGCTGAAAAAGCCCAACGCTAGACTCAACAAGGGAATTGATAATTGACAATTGATAATTGACAATTATTCCCGACTCCCCCTGCTCCCCCGCTCCCCGAGTTATTCAGCAAGCCCTACTTGGTTCACTGGAAAATCTGGGTCATGGCGGCTAGAACTTCTTGGGAAATGAAGGGGAGGATGGCTGCTTTGTCTTGCTCGTCGATGCCTTCGGTGAGAACAACTAGGAGATAGGGCTGAAGGTCTGGGACTTCGATATAAGCAGCATCATGGCGGATTTGGGCGTTCCATGCCCCTTTTGACCACAAATGACTCTGAGGGGGGATTCCTGCGCCTAGGAAGCCTTGAATGCCGTTTTCTGTGCCTGTTTGGGTGGGGGGTAGGTCGGGCTGACGTTGGAGTAGTTGCATCATGGTTTGAGCGCGATCGCTACTGACGGCTACCCCGCCGATAATACTATGGAGGAGACGGGCGATCGCATTGGCGGTTAACATATTGCGATTGTCCATCATTTCCCCCATGTAATAACGTTCTCGACCGTAGGGGCCATAACTCCAAGTCTTTTGATTGAGGTTAATCTCGGCTAATTCTTCCCAGCCTAATGATTGAAAGTAACGGTTAACAATATTTCGTTGTTGTTTCCAGGTTTCAAAGGGGCCCGGCGACAATTCTGGTCCACTGGTGGTTCCGCTCAATACATCGATGACTAAACTGGTGGCATCATGGCTAGAATGAATAGCCATGTCCCGAATGGCTCGCTCTAGTTCCGGTGAAGTGGTTAACATTTCTTTGCTTAACCATTCTTCAATGGCCACCAGATAGAATAATTGGGCTAAGTGGGCGGGATAGTAACGTTCTGTGCCGCGATAACTAAAGCCTCGGACGGGATACTGCCAAAACTCCTCGTAGGCAATGGCAGCCCCTGTATTGACGATGACCGGAGGATCGTACACTAACCAGGTGAGGGCGATTTGTTGCTCTGTGAGGTTGGGAAATTTAGACCAAGTTGCGTCTAAAATCTGTTGACCAAGGGTTTCAAGTTGGGGGTGGCGATAGAAAAATGGCATTTTGACTGTTAACTGTGTACTAATAATTTTGTACTAATTATTGTTTACTGATATGGAATTTTCCCATCTCTCCCCCTCTCCAACGGGTGAATATAGTTGCCAGATTGATCTTAATCTTTATAATTCCCCCACTTGTCAAGGTTTGGCTACCCAAGCCGCGAAGGGGCGACAATTGCGCATCTTAGAACAACAGGGGGCTGTGTATCGGGTTCAACTCTGTGAGGACGATTATCTCGCTTGGCTGCCTGTGACTCAAGGGAAAGCCCTCCAACCCAGTGAACACAAGTATTGCGCCCCGATTTGGTCACGGGAGGCGATCGCACAAAAAATTCCTGAGATCATCGCCTTTACCCACCACGCCATGACACAACCCCATCACTACCTTTGGGGGGGAACCGTTGCCCCCCATTATGACTGTTCCGGACTCATGCAGGCTGCCTTTGCCGCCTCCGGGATTTGGCTACCTCGGGACTCCTACCAACAGGAAACCTTTACCCAGAAAGTCCCCTGGGATGACCTCCTCCCCGGAGATTTAATCTTTTTTCAAGAAACCACCCGCGTCACCCATGTGGCCCTCTATTTAGGTCATAACCAATATATCCACAGTTCCGGCATTGAAAAAGGACGCAACGGCATCGGCATTGACTCCCTCTCCCCTGACAGTGGGTCAGTCGGGAGTAAATATTATCCCTATCTCCTCTGTGCCGGACGAGTCATGACCAGTTGGCCCGGTTAAAATCCATTAAGATCAAGCTATATGCACAAAACCCCTTTTTTTGTCAACTCTGTTAAGACTTCCTGAGAAACGTTAACATAAATTAATATAAGAGTAAAACAGGTTGTCACATCTTGGGGCGTAAGCCATCCTTGCTATAAAAAATACAGTGTTGTCCGACATGAGATGATTTCAGACTGTCTGATTCCCCTCAAGGTTGGTTCTCGTGCCGATCGCTACGAGAAAACACTGTCAAAATAGTAAAAATATAAGGATAAGGATATTGCCACAGCCAACAACATTAGGAGTTCAAGCGCGTGAACAATAACAAAAATAAAAAATGGCGTAACGCAGGACTGTATGTCCTATTAGTGGTCGTTCTTCTAGCTCTCGCTTCTGCCTTTTTCGATAGCCCTCGGGAAACCCGGGAAAGCTGGAAATATAGTCAACTGATCCAAGAAGTGGAAAGCGGTAGAATTGAAACCATTCGTCTGACCGCCGATCGTTCTCAAGCGTCAGTCACCACCCAAGACGGAACCCAAGTTCTGGTGAACCTCCCCAACGACCCAGAACTAATCGATATCCTCACCACCAACAACGTGGATATTTCCGTGCAACCGCCCAAAGATGACGGGTTCTGGTTCCGCATTTTAAGCAGTCTTTTTGTTCCCGCTTTATTATTAATCGCCCTGTTCTTTATCTTGCGTCGGGCTTCCAGTGGTCCGGGGTCCCAGGCCATGAACTTTGGCAAATCTCGCGCCCGGGTGCAAATGGAACCCCAAACTCAAGTCACTTTCGGCGATGTAGCGGGGATTGAACAAGCGAAATTAGAACTGACGGAAGTGGTGGACTTCCTGAAAAATGCTGACCGCTTTACGGCCGTCGGGGCAAAAATTCCCAAAGGGGTGTTATTAGTGGGGCCTCCGGGAACCGGGAAGACCCTGTTAGCCCGTGCCGTTGCAGGTGAGGCTGGTGTTCCCTTCTTCTCCATCTCCGGTTCCGAGTTTGTGGAAATGTTTGTTGGGGTCGGGGCTTCTCGGGTGCGTGACCTGTTTGAACAAGCCAAAGCGAACGCCCCTTGTATTGTGTTTATTGATGAAATTGATGCCGTCGGTCGCAGTCGGGGCGCAGGTTTAGGGGGCGGCAATGATGAACGGGAACAAACCCTCAACCAGTTGTTAACGGAAATGGACGGGTTTGAAGGCAATACCGGAATCATTATTATTGCCGCCACGAACCGCCCGGATGTGTTAGATGCAGCCTTGTTGCGTCCCGGTCGTTTTGACCGTCAAGTTGTAGTTGATCGTCCTGATTATGCGGGACGGAAGGAAATTCTTCAGGTTCATGCCCGAGGGAAAACCTTGTCGAAAGATGTAGATTTGGAAAAAATCGCCCGTCGGACTCCTGGTTTTACCGGGGCGGACTTGTCTAATTTGTTGAATGAGGCCGCCATTTTAGCCGCCCGTCGCAGTTTGACAGAAATCTCGATGGATGAAGTCAATGATGCCATTGACCGCGTGTTAGCTGGACCCGAGAAGAAAGACCGAGTGATGAGCGAAAAACGGAAACAGTTAGTGGCTTATCACGAAGCGGGTCATGCTTTAGTGGGGGCGTTAATGCCGGATTATGACCCGGTGCAGAAGATTAGTATTATTCCTCGTGGTCGTGCTGGGGGGTTAACTTGGTTTACTCCGAGTGAGGATCGGATGGATTCGGGGTTATATTCTCGGTCTTACTTGCAAAATCAAATGGCTGTCGCTTTGGGAGGTCGCATTGCCGAAGAGTTAATTTTCGGTGAGGAAGAGGTGACAACTGGGGCTTCTAATGATTTACAGCAGGTGGCACGGGTAGCGCGGCAAATGGTGACTCGGTTCGGAATGAGCGATCGCCTCGGCCCCGTCGCATTAGGTCGTCAACAAGGCAATGTGTTCCTTGGTCGGGAAATTGCCTCAGATCGGGACTTTTCCGACGAAACCGCCGCCGCGATTGATGAGGAAGTGCGGAAGTTGGTGGATCAGGCCTACAGTCGTGCGAAGGATGTCTTATCAAGCAACCGTCACATCCTCGATACTTTGGCTGATATGTTAGTGGAAAAAGAAACAGTAGATGCCGAAGAGTTACAAAACATCTTAGACACCAATGATGTGAAGATGGCCGCTATTGTTTAAGGCAATTTCCGTCTTGGTTCATTAAGCATCATCTCCCCCCATCCTGTCTTACAGGGTGGGGTCATTTATTAGTTTGATCCGTAACCTCGTTTCTTTTTTCCTAATCCTCCAAAGTCCAATTTAAACCCAGAAGAGCAAGCATCCAAAGCTTGTCTCTTTAAGGTTGGCTGAAGGGTCGATGTTGCTGTCGGAGATAGACCAGAATTCCTTGTGCGATCGCCCCAGCCATCCGACTCCGATAAGCTGGATTGGCTAAATTCGCCGCATCCACCCGTCCCGTCACAAAACCCACCTCAACCAAAACCGACGGCATCGCGGCATACTTTAACACATAAAACCCCGCCCGACGGACTCCCCGATTTTGGATCTGTACATTTTGAATAATACTGTTGTGAATCGCTTGGGCTAAATACCCCCCACTGGTGTAGTAGTAGGTTTCTAATCCATTCACTTGAGAACGCCCCCCATCTACCGCATTGGCATGAATGCTCACAAAAACCGTCCCCCGCGCTTGATTCGCCATGATCACCCGCTCTTGTAAGGTGACAAAATAATCACTATTGCGGGTCATTAACACCTCTACCCCCTGCCGTTGGAGAATTTGCGCCACCTCTAAAGCAATAGGCAGCACCACATCAATTTCCCGCAGGCCGCGCAAACCAATCGCCCCCGGATCTCGCCCCCCATGACCTGGGTCAATAATCACCACTACGCGGTTGTGAGGGGTGCTAGGGGGGGTTTGGGGTGGGGGGACGGAAAGGGTAGAGATCACCTCTTCTGGGGGCAGGGAGGGGGCAGAGGGACGATCCTCTTGCCAGCGTCCTGTTCCACCTTGGGGAATAATCGATAAGCCCATAGGACTCCAAGAGGCCTCCCAGTTGGGACTATTGGCAGCAACATTTAAGATCAATTGTCCCAAGGGTTGACGATCTCGGGTTTGGGTTTGGTTAAATTCCACCGTTTTCACCCCATAACGGTCTAGGGTGATAGGTTGCTGTTGCCACGATTCGGGCCAGGTGATGCCCTGCAAATCGACCAAAACCTGTAAACCGTTGCGACTCCGTTGGATGTCCACGCGCTGGGGTTGTTGGTTGGGTAAGCGGAGAAAAAAGCCATTGCGGGTGACTTGGAATTCTTCGAGGGGTTGGTTGGGGGAGGTTGATGGGGCAATAGGTTGAGGGGTGGGCAGTTGTACCACCCACTGATGAGGGGCTAGACCTTGAAACTGGATTTGTTCGGGGTTGAGGGTATATCCTCGGGCGACTTCCACTACAATCCGGGTGGTGTTGGGGTTTAACTGGCTGGTGCGAATGGCGGCAATTCCCCCGTAGCCTGCTTGTTGCCGCACGACTGGGCCCAATACTGTGCCGGGTAAATCAATCACCAAGCGGGTGGGATTGCTGATTAACTGGGCGGTGGGTTGTACTCCTTCATCGGTGCTAAAGGTGAGGCGATTTTGATTGGGGTCAAACTGCCAATAGAGCAGTTGTCTCCCCTCGGCAGGCAGGGCGACGAGCAGCGCCCCCAAGAGTCCTAAAATCCATGAATTCCAGCGAGTGAGCATTTGATTTAACTGAAGTACGCCGAGTTGATCTGCGCCATCACGAACTTTGTTGGCCGGGAAACCTTGCTAGACGTGACTCAGACCCTTGCCAGTTCTGATTATAGCGATCGCCTGAACCTCCCCGGAATGTCCGAAAGACGCGCTGAGATTATTGTCCTGGGGGCGATGATTCTGACTGAAGCTATGGAGATGGTTGAGATACCAGCCAGTCGGTGGGGAGTTGACACTCCTCGGCCTAAAGGCACGAGGATTCTTGGTTCACAGACTCGCCATAACCTAGCAGGATTGCTCCAACCAGGCTAGAGGGCAAATCTCCCCAAGCTTTAGATCCGGTATGCCCTACCG